>CAYQTY010000035.1:0-3756 GCA_964420535.1 uncultured Leptolinea sp.
GTCATTCGCACCGGTCAGCCGGTGCTGGTAGACGAAGAAAACCTGAAGAAGATCAAGACGGATTATCTGGTCTACTCATTGATCTATGTTCCGCTTAGAACCCATGACCGTACAGTAGGCGTACTGGGTGTTGACAACCGGAATTTGAAGAAAGCATTCAATGATTATCATGTGCGGCTGTTGATGGCCGTGGCCGATTTCGCTGCCATCGCCATCGAGAACGCGCGCACGTTCAGCGATACCGAACGCGCCCGCCTTGAAACAATCCTGACAAAAGTTCAGGACGGCGTGATCATTCTGGATAGCGAGCAAAAGATCGTCTTTATCAACCAGGGCGCCAGGGAAGCCCTGGCATTGAGTGATGAAGATTTGTCGTACCAGTCAACTGACGCGACGGTGCAGATCAACGAGATCCTCGATCTGGTCACGCGGGGAACCACCCGGGCGGAGATCAACCTGAGCGAAGGCCGGGTGATGGACGCGCAGGTAACAGAAATTGCCAATGTAGGCACAGTGATCACACTGCATGACGTTAGCATGTTCAAGGAATTGGATCGGGCCAAGAGTGATTTTGTCAACACAGTCTCACATGATCTGCGCACACCGTTGACCACCATTCTGGGTTACGTGGAACTGGTGGAACGCGTGGGGCCTGTCACCGACCTGCAACGGGAATATATCCGCCACGTGCAGATGAGTGTTCACAACATCTCAAACCTGGTCAATGACCTGTTGAACCTGGGCCGTATTGAAGCCGGTTTTGACAAGCACAAAGAAGTGGTGCACATTGACCGCCTGATCGGCGAATCATGCGAGAACCTAAAAGACCAACTGGCTTATAAAGGTCACCGCATGATGGTAGAGATCCCTCCCAATTTGCCTCCGGTCTGGGGCAGCCCCATTTTGCTTGCCCAGGTGATTGACAACCTTATGGGGAATGCCATCAAGTACACACCACCCGGCGGACAGATCTATGTCAAAGTGGATGTGGAAGAGGATCAAATGATCCTTCTGTTCAAGGATACCGGCGTGGGCATCCCGCCGATGGACCTGCCCTTCATTTTTGACAAATTCTTCCGCGCGAGTAACGCGTCAGGCGAAGCCTCCGGCACCGGATTGGGGCTGGCCATCGTCAAAAGTATTGTGGAGACGCACTACGGACGCATCTGGGTAGACTCCATTCTCAGCCAGGGTTCCACCTTCAACGTCGTCCTCCCGCTTTATACTGAAGGGATGGAAGAGAAGAAGTAACCGGTTTTTACTTAGACCAGTCGACTGTCATTATTTCACGTTGATGCAGGTTCTTCTCCAGGGCGATGGCTGCCAGTGCGCCTTCGCCGGCAGAAATCACCGCCTGCTTAACATGATCACAAACCACATCGCCAATGGCGTATACATTTGGGATACTGGTCTGGAATTCCCGGTCAACGGGAATGCATCCTGATTCAGACAAATCCAGCACACCGGCCAGAAATCCAGTTTCAGGCTTGCCTCCCTGCAGGTACACAAAAGCGCCAGATACCGGAACAACCTTTGACGGTTCGCCGCGTTTGACATAACGGATTGATTCAACCCGGTCTTTGCCGATGACTTCCTGAAGGCTGGCGCCCCTGATCAACTCCACTTTTTCGTCCGCTTCCAGTTCGTCGATCAGCCGCTGCGGGGCTTTAAGCTCCGGTGACGGTGAGAGGAAATACACTGTATTTACAAAACGGGCGAGGTAGAGGGCTTCCTCAACGGCTTCATCACTGTTACCGGCTACAACCACATCTTTCCCGCGAAAAAAGGCGGCATCACAGGTAGCGCAATAGGATACTCCGCGTCCCAATAATTCATCTTCACCTTTGACACGCGTTCCGCGCCCCATGGATCCGGTGGCAATAATGACTGCTTTAGCAGTGTATGTGGACTGGTTGGCAAACACCATCTTTTCCTCCCCTCCCAGATCCACCCCGATGACTCTATCAGACACATACCGGGTCCCAAAACTTATTGCCTGTTCGCGCATCCGTTCAACCAGTTCAGCTCCGCTGATCTCCCCGACGATGCCGGGGTAATTGGCAATTTTCGATGTGATTCCCAAAGCCCCGGCCGTCAGACCTTTGTCAATCACCAGGGTACGCAGTCCGGCGCGGGATGTATAAATAGCCGCCGAAGATCCCGCCGGTCCTCCACCCAGTATGATCACATCATATTCATTCAAATCAACCTGTTCATCAGCAACATCAATGTACGCTGTGTTGTCCATTTACTGCCTCCGGGAAACCTTTAATGATCTATGAAATTAGATATTTTCCATGACGAAAAGATACAAAGGAAATCAGCCGGACCTGATACTTCCGGTTTGTCCTGGATATTTCATAGTTGTTTAGGTTATTTAACCAGATATCACCTGTCAAAAGAAATCCATTGTACAGGGTTGAATTTTAGGAAAACCTGTATCCCCGAACAGGCAGAATGAACGTAGAATTACTCTTTGATAAGTAAACCCAACAATCCGCGTCACAGAAAGTTCAACCATGATTAAATACAGTTTTCAAAACGACTACTCTGAAGGGGCACACCCCCGAATACTGGAAGCTATGATGAAGACCAACCTCCGTCAGGAAGTTGGTTATTCGGAAGATGCAATTTGCGAATCCGCCCGAAAAAAGATCCTAACCGCCATCGGCAATCCCAAAGCTGACGTCCACTTTGTCAGTGGCGGCACACAGGCAAACTTGCTGGTGCTGTCATGCTTCATGAAACCATGGGAATCGGTGATTGCCGTGGAATCCGGGCACATCTGTGTGCATGAGACCGGCGCCGTTGAAGCCACCGGACACAAGGTCAACGTGGTGAAGGGTGTTGACGGCAAAGTGACTCCCGCTGAGATTCAGGCTGTGGTGGATGAGCACTACTTCGAGCACATGGTCAAGCCGCGGGCTGTGTACATTTCACAATCTACTGAGATCGGTACCATCTATTCGGCTTCAGAGTTGCGCGCCATTTCCGCGCTGTGTAAAAAGCTGGACCTGATCCTGTATATGGACGGCGCCCGTCTGGGCTCCGCTCTGACCTCAAGCCGTAACGATCTTGACCTGAAAGAACTCTGTTCGCTGGTGGACGCCTTCTACATCGGCGGCACCAAGAACGGCGCGTTGATCGGTGAAGCGATCGTAATCAACAATCCGCTGCTTAAACCCGATTTCCGCTATGGCATTAAGCAGCGCGGCGCGCTGCTGGCCAAAGGCCGGATACTGGGCATCCAGTTTGATAAGTTATTCACCGGAAACCTGTATTTTGACCTGGCGCGCCATGCCAACCTGATGGCTGAACGGTTGACCAAAGGAATTAAGGATCTCGGCTACGGTTTCATGACCGATTCCCCCACCAACCAGATCTTTCCGGTCTTCCCCAACGCCGTGATTGAGAAACTGCGTGAGAATTATTTGTTTTATGACTGGGCAAAAATGGACGACGTGAATACCGCCGTCCGGCTGGTCACTTCATGGGCCATCACCGAACATGTGGTGGACGAGTTCCTGATGGATTTGAAGAAGGCGAAGTAGATTCGGAAGTAGCTGACCTAAAATACCCCCATCCCGACCTTCCCCCATCTCAAAATACGAGATGGGGGAAGGTGACTTTTTAAAGACGCTCATATTCAAAGCATTTTGTAGGTTGGGTAAAACGCTTGTAGTAGTTACTTATCCAAATTCGAATATCTTGACTGTTCTTAAGTGCGTTTTACCCAACATTGCCAAAATTGAAGGT
>CAYQTY010000035.1:3766-4979 GCA_964420535.1 uncultured Leptolinea sp.
CGCCGCACCCAACCTGCAAAAGCTTTTACCCGCACAAATCCCCCTCAACAGGTAGAATAAGACCAATACAATCCATTATAAGGTGATACATGAGTGACAATCAGGTAATATTTTCCATGGTGCGCGTCGGCAAGATTGTGCAGCCGAACAACCGCCAGATACTGCGTGACATATCCCTGGGCTTCTACTACGGGGCCAAGATTGGCGTCCTCGGCCTGAACGGCGCGGGCAAGTCCACCCTGCTGCGCATCATCGCCGGCAAGGATGACCAGTATGTAGGAGATGTGGTCTTTTCTCCCGGCTATACCGTTGGCATGCTCGAACAGGAGCCGCAGCTCGACCCGGATAAAACCGTGCAGCAGATCGTGGAAGAAGCTGTCCAGCCGCTGGTGGACATGCTCAAAAAGTTCGATGAGGTCAGCGAAAAATTCGCCGAACCCGATGCCGATTTTGACGCGTTGATCGCCGAACAGGGGAAATTACAGGAAGAACTGGATAAACATGATGCCTGGAACCTGCAGAACCGCCTTGACCTCGCCATGGACGCCCTGCGCTGCCCGCCGGGTGACACCCCCATCAAACACCTCTCCGGCGGTGAACGCCGCCGCGTAGCCCTCACCCGTCTGCTGCTTACCGAACCGGATATCCTGCTGCTCGACGAGCCCACCAACCACCTGGATACCGAATCTGTCGCCTGGCTGGAACGTCACCTGCAGCAATACAAAGGCACGGTGATCGCCGTCACTCACGACCGCTACTTCCTTGATAACGTGGCCGGCTGGATCCTTGAACTGGACCGCGGGCATGGCATCCCGTGGCAGGGCAATTACTCTTCCTGGCTGGAACAGAAGGAAGAACGCCTGCGCCAGGAAGCGAAGAGTGAATCCAAACGTATTCAAACCCTGGAACGCGAGCTTGAATGGATCCGCATGTCACCCAAAGCGCGGCAATCCAAAGGCAAGGCGCGTTATACGGCGTATGAGAACCTGCTCAGCCAGGAATCCGAGAAACACCGCGAAGAACTGGAAATCTACATACCGCCAGGTCCGCGCCTGGGCGGAAAGGTAATCGAATTCAACAATGTGTCCAAAGCGTATGGCGAAAGGCTGCTGATCGACAAACTCACTGTGAGCATCCCGGCCGGCGGTATAGTCGGCGTGATCGGCCCGAACGGCGCCGGCAAAACCACCTTCCTGCGCATGATCACCGGGCA
>CAYQTY010000035.1:4989-7146 GCA_964420535.1 uncultured Leptolinea sp.
CGGATTAGACAAATTATTTGAAGATGTAACCTTCAATATCAACGCCGGTGATCGTTTGGGTCTCGTCGGGCCGAATGGTTGCGGCAAGACCACGCTGGTGCGCATCATTCTTCACCAGGAGAAACCCGATTCCGGCGAGATCACCATCGGCGAAACCGTCAAATTGACTTATGTTGACCAGAGTCACGAACTGCTGGACGCGGATAAAACGGTGTGGGAAGAGATCACTGACGGGGAAGAGATCATCACCCTCGGCACCCAAAAGCGCAATTCGCGCGCCTACGTGAGCGCCTTCAACTTCCAGGGGACGGAGCAGCAGAAGAAAGTGGGCGTGCTATCCGGCGGTGAGCGCAATCGACTGCATCTGGCCAAAATGTTGAAGAGCCAGGGCAACGTGTTGATGCTTGACGAACCGACCAATGATCTGGACGTCAACACGCTACGGGCATTGGAAGAAGCGCTCGAGAATTACGCCGGCTGCGCCATCATCGTTTCGCATGACCGCTGGTTCCTCGACCGCATTGTCACCCACATCCTGGCATTCGAAGGTGACAGCAACATCGTCTGGTCTGTAGGTAACTGGTCTGACTACGAGGCTGACCTGCATAAACGTCTGGGGACGGATGCCGACCAGCCGAAACGCATCAAGTACAGGAGCTTAACCCGCTAGTCTTCCAGACGGCGCGCGGACCGCAATCAATCCGTATTCGTTTCGAAAAAATGAAAATCCCTGCTTCAAGGTGAATAATTCATCCGGAAGCAGGGATTGTTTTATGAAGATAGCAGCTATCAGAGCCGTTCCAGAACATGCGCTGCCGCGGTTGAAGCGGGACCGCCCAGGCACTGGATCAACGCCCGGCGGGCGTCTTTGATCTGGTTGGCGCCAGCCTGTCCGCGCAATTGCAGAGCAGCCTCCACCGCCTGGTACACACCTACGGCGGCGATCGGGTTGCCGCGCGCCTTGCACCCGCCCATGGTCAGCACGGGCAGTTTGCCGCTAAGAGCCAGGTCACCGCTCTGCGCCAGCTTCCAGCCTTCTCCGCGTTTCGCGAAGCCGGCGGCTTCCAGCGAAAGCAGCGCATAGATGCTGAACGCGTCGCTCACTTCGAACAGGTCAACGTCGGCAGGCAGGATTCCTGCCTGGCGGCAGGCGCGTTCCACCGAGAGCCGGGCGGCGTCAAACGCCAGCGAATCGGGCCTGTCGTGCAACGCGAGGGTATCAATCACCACACTTGAGCCGCTCACCCGCACCAGGGGATGGCCCAGCCCTGAAGGGGCTTTATCGCGCGCGGTCAACAACACAGCCGCGGCGCCATCAGCATACGGACCCATGTCAAAAAGGTTCAACGGATCGCTGATCACCTCAGCACCCGCGTACAATTCTTTCCTGATCGCTTTCCGGAAAAAGGCATTCGGATTGTTCGCCCCGTTAGCATGGGCAATCAGCGTGAATTCACCAAAGGCTTCGCGCGGAGGATTGAACTCATGCAGGTAGCGCTGCATGAGCAGCGCGGCTTGCGCGGGGGCGGTCAAACCGGCCATGGCTTCGTAATCATAATCAGTCGAAAGCGCGGCGGCAGATTCCACCACCGGCCCCACCATATCGGTCATTTTTTCCACGCCCAACACTAGGGCGGTCTCCACAAAACCGGAAGCCACGGCGTTGAAGCCTACCCTCAGGGCAGCACCGCCCGAAGCCCCAGCCGCTTCCACGGTGAACGCTTCGATGCCGGTCAGCCTGGCATTATCGGCCAGCAACGCGCCCAGATTTTCCTGGTGTGAAAGCGTGGGGCCAAGGAAGTTTCCAATGTACAGCGCCTGCGGTTTCATACCGCCGGCGTCTTTGATGGCCGCCAGCATGGCTTTCGAGGCCAGGCTGCGCAGGCTGATCTCCCAGTGTTCGCCGACGGGCGTCTGCCCGATGCCGGCAATGACAACGTCTCTCATGCGCGGCTCCTATTTCATCGCCAGTTTGCCGCGGAAGCGGACGTAGGTGCCGTAGTCAATGGGCGTGCGGCGGGCAATGTAATCCTTCGTTGACGGAGCCAGCTTCTGACGGTCAACGATCTTATCGGTCACACGGATGTCGAACGCGTCTGACCCGGCGCCGGAGCCGAAGGAGACCACGAGGATGCGGTCACCGGGCTTGGCGATATC
>CAYQTY010000035.1:7156-12222 GCA_964420535.1 uncultured Leptolinea sp.
TATTTGTTCCGGTTTGAAACCCAAAAGGCTAGCCGCCCGCTGGGGGAATTTGGCATTTGGCTGGTGGAACACGGCGAATGTGAAATCTTCCGGTTTGGCGTTGGCCATTTCAAGCATGGCTTTCGCCGCCGAAGTGATGTGTGTGAAGTACGCCGGCTCACCGGTGAATCGCTGGCCATGTTCGGGGTATTTCTGCTCCGCCCGGCGGAAGAAATCTGGCGTATCGGAGACATAGGAAAACGCGGCGGAAACTTCAGCCAGGGCTTCCTCAGCTGGACCAAGGATGTACGCCGCGCCGCCAGCCGCGGCGGTGTATTCGAGCGCGTCGCCCGGCCGGCCCTGGGCGGTATCCATACCAATGGCCAGGGCATACTTCGCCATCTTCGAACCCACAAGTCCCATGGCGGCGGTGAAGGCTTCCGTGCCGGCTTTACAGGCGAATTCCCAGTCTGCTGCCGAAACAGCGGGCGTGGCGCCTATGGCTTCGGCTACCACGGTTCCGGTCGGTTTGACGGCGTACGGGTGCGATTCTGAACCCACCCACACGGCGCGCAGCTCTTCAGCGTCAATACCGGCGCGGGCTAAAGCATTGCGGGAGGCTTCAACAGACATGGTGATCACGTCTTCGTCCAACCCGGGAACAGATTTTTCCTTTACAGGTCCGCCGCCGGCTGCGCCCGTCCACACGCGGGATATTTCGGACCCGGCGATGCGGTAGCGCGGTACGTAGGCTCCGTATCCGATGATACCCACCGGGCGCGAGGGTTTGAGTAAGCCATTCTTTTGTTCGTGTTCTTCGGTCATTGTGTCTCCGGATGATAGTGTTTCGGTCGACAAAAGAGGAATAATCAACTAGTAGACGTCCACTTTATGCCACCCGAGATACTCACTGGCACTGCGCACCAGCGCAAGTGTTGCTATCGCTCAGGATGACTGATGTGAGTACTTGTCATTCTGACCGAAGGGAAGCATCTCGCAAAACCTTCAAACTGCAAAATTCACAGAAATTAACCCGACCAAAACTATATCAGTGCTTCATTTCCTTTAATAGTGCCACCGCCCGGTCGATGCGCACATTCTTCTCCTGCACCAACCGGTCAGCCACAGCATCAATCATACCGCCTTCCGCCCCAGTCGCGGCAGCCACCTGGCGGGCGTGAAGCGTCATGTGCCCACGTTGAATACCTTCCGTAGCCAGCGCCCGCAGGGCAGCCATGTTCTGCGCCAGTCCCACCGAAACGATGACCTCAGCCAGTTCGCTGGCTGTCTTGCAGGCTATCAGCTTTAACGCCGCCTTTGCACCGGGGTGCACACGGGTCGCGCCGCCCACGATCCCTACAGCCATCGGCATTTCCAGCGTACCCACCAGATCGCCTTCGGCATTACGCGCCCAGGTTGACAGGCTGGTGTACTTACCGCTTCGCGCGGCGTAGGCATGTGCCCCGGCTTCCACCGCGCGCCAGTCATTGCCGGTAGCCATCACTACCGCGTCGACGCCGTTCATGATGCCTTTGTTATGCGTCGCCGCGCGGTAGGGGTCTGCCGCGGCAAACGCCCAGGCTTCAATGATGCCGTCTCGAACCTGTTCACCACTATACTCTTCAAATGCCAATTCGCTGACCGGCACCGTACAGCGTGCTCGGGCAAGCCGGCGGTCTGCCAGATTGGAGAGTATCTTCAAATGTACGCGGCCTCCGGTCAATGCTTCCACACGGGGGGCAAGCCGTTCGCACGCTGTATTGACGGCATTCGCGCCCATGGCGTCACGCACATCAATGATGATGTGCAGAACCAGGAATGGACCGATCGGGCTGTCTTCGATCAGGCGTACATCCAATTCGCATGGACCACCCCCGAGATCCGCCAAAACCGGGTCAATCTTCGCGGCTTCCACCAGCAGTTCGGCGCCATGATCGATCAATATCTGTCGGGCTTTAGCCGGATCCTTTGTATCAAGGATCTGCATTTGCCCGATCATGCAGGGCTTATCAGCTGACGCGGTGAAGCCGCCGCCAGCTCTTGCCAGACGAGCCATGAAGGACGCCCCGGCTATGACCGAAGGTTCTTCGATCACCATGGGCACCCACACTTTACGGCCGTTGACCACAAAATGCTGCGCGATACCCACCGGCATTCCGTACACACCGATGGCGTTTTCTACCATCTTATCGGCTGAAGCGGGTGTTAAACCGGTCAGGCCGGCGAGCGCGTCCATCTCGCCTTCCGTGAGTTCGGTCTGCTTACGCAGGTATTCGCTGCGCTCCTGCAGGGTCAATTCGTAGAAGCGGATCTTATCAAGACTGACCATCAGTTTACCTGTCCTCAAGCTTAATGGCCTCCGGCATTCAAAAGCTATCAATTTTATTGTACTGAAAGCCGGCGCTTAAGGAAACCGTAGGTTTTAATTGTTTATCTCCTGACTGTATAACGCTATTGAATTCATTCATACTTTCCGGTAGGCTGAAAGCAGGAGAATGCAGGGATATGCACATGGAAAAAGACCCGGCTATCTTTAAAATGATCAATCTGGCGTTGGCATTCGCGCTTGAACTGGTGATGCTGGTGATTTTCGGGTATGTGGGTGCCTCGGCGGCTCAATCCTTACCGGTCAAAATAATTCTGGCGGTCGCCTTTCCGGCTGTCATTGCGATCGTGTGGGGAATTTTCCTCGCGCCGGCATCCGAAACCCGGCTCCGTGATCCATGGTTGACCACTGTCAAATTGTTCTTATTCCTGCTGGCGGCATTTTTACTGTTCCTCACAGGATTGCAAGGTGCGGCGATTGTCTTCGCGATTTCCGCCCTCTTGAACCTGATTTTGTTGTATATATATAGAAGAAGTTAATCACGGTCAGTTCGATCGGGGGCAGCATGGTCATTCTTGAAACAGAACGGCTCCAGTTGCGCTATATGAAACAGGAAGATATTCCCTTTCTGGTTACCCTGTGGACAGACCCGGAGGTCACCCGCTTTTTGGGAGGACCCCGAGATGTCGCGAGCCTCAGGGAAGAACTGATTGAAGTCGCGGATAACCCACTGGCACAAACGTACGTCCTATGGCCGCTGGAGGAGAAAACAAGCGGAGAATTAGTTGGCCACTGCGGGGTGATTGACAAGGAAGTGGACAATCTGACCGAATATGAACTGACCTATGTGTTGGCCAAAAAAGCCTGGGGGAAAGGGTATGCCACCGAGATCGGCCGCGCGTTATTGAACTACGCGTATCAATACCGGAATGTCAACCGGCTGATCGCCCTGGTTGACCCCGGCAATACTGCCTCAGAAAAAGTGGCATTAAAACTGGGTATGCACCTGGAGAAGGAAGTCACCCGGCCGGGCGGCAGCATCCGCCGGGTATATGCCGTGTTCCTTCCACATTAAGTTGATGCGTAACAAGAATTTCCTCATAATGATTAAGATGAGGAGAATTCTATGACACAACAATCAACCCAAACTGCCACACTGGCCGGCGGATGTTTTTGGTGCCTGGAAGCCGTTTTTGACAACCTGCAGGGGGTGACTGACGTCATCTCCGGATACGCGGGTGGAACAATCGTTAACCCCACTTACAGGCAGGTTTGTTCCGGCACAACCGGGCATGCCGAAGTGGTACAAATTCAATTCGATCCGGACGTGATCACCTATAAAGACCTTCTGGAGGTCTTCTTTTCCATACATGATCCCACCACCCTGAACCGGCAGGGTGCCGATGTGGGTGAACAATACCGTTCCGCCATTTTCTTTCACACGCCGGAACAGAAACAAACCGCCGAACAGGTGATCAGGGAATTATCGGAAGAAAAAATCTGGCCAGACCCCATCGTCACCGAAGTGACGCCCATCACCGCCTTTTATCCGGCGGAAGATTACCACCAGGAATACTTTGCCAATAATCCCGAGCAGGGATACTGCCAGATGGTCGTCAGCCCCAAGGTAGCCAAGTTCCGCAAGAAATTTGCCAGCCGCTTGAAAAGCTGACCTACCACTTACCTGTCAGTATGCGCTCCAATAAAAGAGCTTCCCCTTTGGCCTGCATCAAGCCGCCCATGAAGGTTGTAGATGTTTACCTGCAAGTATTTGTTCACTCCGGTGGCTTAGCGTGCCTGAATTACATGTCGCTCTTCGACATGCATGTGTCAAATCCATATACTGGCGCCGCGTGAGCATGTCTTTGGTTAGCTCAAAGATCGGATCACGCGCCATCTCATAAGCGTAATTGTGTTGGAGACCTTTAGGGTTTTTGTAACCCTATAGGTCTTACTTCTGTACGGTGGCTGAGCGTGCCAGAAATGCATGTGTCAAATCCAGATATTGGCGCAACGACGGGCCAAAATCTTTTAATTCTGCGCATAATCCGGTATCGCGACGACAGCCCCCCAGGGTTTTTAAAACCCTAAGGGGCTTAAGTATCGCAGATAAAATGCCTTGCCGTTACCACTTCGGTAGTGCATAATCAAACCATGTTCTACCAGCTTCCGATCTTCGAAAACCTGTGCCCTTCATGGGAAAAAGTGCTGCATCTTGGTTCGCGCGAGATATTCGCGAAGGGCAGCCGTATCTTCTTCACGCCTGACAAAGTTGACGGACTGTACTACATCATGGATGGTTCGATCGAGATCAACCTTCATACCGTCCACGGCCCAGAAAAAGTGCTGTTCATTGAAGGTAAGGGGTGCATTTTCGGTGAAGTTTCGTGTTTTGTGGGTGGTGATGCCGAAGAAGCCAGCGCCCGTACCCGGTCTGACACCACGTTGTATTACTTCAAAAAAGAAATTATCGAGAAAGTCATCGCGCCGCAGTATCCCGTTCAGATGATCGAACTGGTGCAGATCCTGGCGTACAAATCACGCATGTTCTCTGACCTGCTCACCGACGAATTGATCAGCAATGAATTCACCCGGGTATGTAAAATGCTGGTTTATCTGGTTCGGTTCAAGGAGGTCAAAATCGACAGCGGCCAGAAGCGGGTAACGTTCGTTCCGGATATGACCCAGTTGGATATCGCCCGATTGATGGGGGTGCACCGCGTCACCGTGACGAAGGCGGTCAGCGACTTAAAGCGGCGGG
>CAYQTY010000035.1:12232-13251 GCA_964420535.1 uncultured Leptolinea sp.
GTTCACCCGAAAGTGTCTCGACATCACCAATTTCCCCGAATTGTTGAGCCTGGTTGAAGCCATTGACGGGTGATATTCATCCTGTTTTTGGTATTTTGTAGTTATCGCTACATTATTTTTCCGTCATACCTATTAGGATTTAAAGGCCTTTAACTGGCGTTTATCTTATTTCGGCCGGCCAGCCCGTGTTCGGCCACGAAGGATTTCATCATGACGGAACATATCAAACTATTCACCCCCGGTCCCGGCGATGTTGACGACAGAGTGCTTGAAGCCCTCAGCCTGCCGGTGATGCGTCACTACGGCCCCGATTGGCTGCCCGTGCATGAAGAGATGGACGTGCTGCTTCACAAGCTCTTCCAGACAAAAAATGACATGTATGTGGTTCCCGGCCCGGCATCCGCCGTTCTCGATATGGCCATCGGTTCGGTGGTTGAACCGGGCAAGAAGATCATCATCGGCACCAACGGCTTTTTCGGCACCCGGCTGATCGACATGGCCCAGGCGCACAACCTTCAGATCGTCCTGATGGAGGCCGCCTGGGGCAAACCGCTGGAACCCTACGCCCTGAGCGCCCTGATCAAAGAAAACCCGGATGCCGTCGCTTTCGCGATGGTGCATCATGAGACTTCCACCACCGTATTAAACCCGTTGAAGGAACTGATGGAAGTTGCCCACAACGCCGGTCTGGTGACCATTGTCGATACCGTCTCGTCACTGGGCGGCGTGAACATTCCCGTGGACGACTGGAACATAGACCTGTGCATCTGCGGCGCCAATAAGTGCATTGAAGCCGTTCCGGGTGTGGCTTTCATCAGTGTCAGCCCGCGAGCCTGGCAGGTGATCGACAGCCACCCCGGCCCGGGAAGCTGGTACCTTGACCTGAAACTCTGGCGGCATTACATCCAGGAATGGGGAAGCTGGCACCCGTCACCGGTCACCCTGCCGACCAATGTGATCCTCGCCGCGCGCGAAGGCATCCGCATAATCCTCGATCGCGGCCTTGACGCGCATTACGC
>CAYQTY010000035.1:13261-16868 GCA_964420535.1 uncultured Leptolinea sp.
AATGGAAAGCCTGGGTTTTGAAATGCTCGTACCCGAAGCCTACGCGTCACCGATCGCCACGGCGGTCAAAGCGCGGCCTGAATTCACCCTCGATGAACTGGTGAAATGGTTGATGGATACCCACCGAATAGCGGTAGGCGGCGGCCTCGGCGAATTGACCGGCAAAGTCATCCGGGTGGGGCACCTGGGCAAAGCCGCGGAACGCGAGTACATGATGGACTTCCTGTTCACACTCGAAGAATTTTTGCGTTTGAAAAATATTCCTGTCCAATCCGGAAAATGGGTGGCAGGGTTGTTTGTTGAGTAGCTGAGAAAACAGGCCGCGCGCGAATGGAATCAAACACAATGGATCCGGTCAGCCAGGCGAAGGGAAGCATCAGCATCCCGGGTTATGCCTGGGTGATTCTGGTTGTTACATTGTTGATCGGCGTTTGCGCGCCATTCAACCAGTTCAAAATTCCTCCGGTGATGCCGGTGTTGATGGAACATTTCGCCATCAACCTGACGTCCGCCGGCCTGTTAATGTCCGTCTTTGCCATAACCGGTTTGATCTTTGCCATCCCCGCCGGAATGCTGCTGCAGCGATTCGGCCTCAAAACGACCGGCGTAGTGGCGGGGCTTTGCCTGGTGGCAGGTTCCATCATCGGGGCGGTCTCTACCGGATTCGAGTTATTGCTGTTCAGCCGGTTTGTGGAAGGTATCGGGATGGCGCTTATCGGGCTGGTTGGCCCGGCCGCAATTGCCGCCTGGTTTCCGGTTGAATCACGCGGTCTGCCAATGGGCATCTGGGCTACCTGGGTTTCTCTGGGCAGCCTTTTTATTTACAGCACTGCGCCGGCCATTGAGACCGCCGGCGGATTGGCCGCCGTCTGGTTGATCTCGGCGCTCTTTACGGGCGTGGTTCTTATCTTATTTGCCTTTGTATTCCGCCTGCCTTCTGCCCCTGAGACTGCCGTGAAACCCGCGGCCGTCAACACCTTTGAGGTTATGAAAAAAGGGCTGCGGAATAAAGAGATCTGGCACCTGTCACTGGCATTTGGATGTTTCAATTACGCGATCATCGGTGTGATCGCCACCTACTACCCCACATTCCTGAAGGCTGTTCACGGATTTTCACTGACCGATGCTTCACTGATAACGAGCATAAAAATGGTGGTGGTGATCATCTCAGCCCCGATCGTGGGATGGCTTGTGGATAAAGTCGGGTCTCCCCGGCGTATCATCCTCTGGTCGTTTGTGGCGTTGGCCGGCTTTATGGCCTTGCCATTCTCTGTTTCCGGCTGGATGATCCCCGTCACCATGGTTTTACAGGGTGTTCTGGCCGGGGCCATTCCCACCTGCACGTTCACATCGGTGCCGGCAATCACCGGTAAAGATATTCCAGCCGGTATCGGCCTGGCCATCGTGCAGATCGGGCAGAACCTGGGTCAATTGCTCGGTCCGGTCCTGTTTGGAGCTCTCGTTCAAACGGTAGGATGGACGGCTGCCGGACTATTGACCATTCCGATCCTGGTTATTGGCTATTTTGAGATCAAAAGAACTTCCATGAAATAGCATTGCTGTTTCAATTATTCGGTTTATTTACAGGAGTAAGACAAATGGCTGAATCGATACGCGCGTTATGTGAAGCTCCGGCTGGGCAAAAAGAAGTGCTGCAGGGGAACATCGCATTTGCCGTAGGCTGTGTCCGCGGCGGCATCCATGCCGCGGATGGTTACCCCGGAACACCAAGCAGTGAAGTGATCGACCGCGGTCTCTCGGAAGTTCAGGACCTGATCCATGTTGACTGGTCGGTTAACGAAGCAGTGGCATCTGCCGTGGGCGTTGGTCACACGTTAGCCGGCCGCGATTGTGTGGTCACCATGAAGATCCCCGGCCTGTTCCAGGCGGGAGACATCTTCACCAGCGGCGCGTCTTTCACCCGGCAGCGCGGCGGGTTGGTGTATTACATCGCCAGCGATTTCACGCCCAGCTCCACCCAGCATGTGGTTGATCCCCGTTACCTGTTCAAATCCTGCTTCATCCCCGTTTTTGAACCCCGCAGCCACCAGGAACTGCATGAATCGGCGGCTATTGCCGTGGAGATCGCGCGGCAATTCAACACGCAGGTGGTCATTTTACCCAATGGAAACCTGTGCCACAGCGAAGGATTGATCAACCTGATGGAACCTTTACACCGTGACCCGGTGGACATGCCGGATACATTGAAAGACTTCAACGTTTTCCCTGCTTTCGCCCGCAAACACTACGACACCACGATGAGCGAGCGCGTTCCCTCATTACAGGAAATGGTGGAATCCAGCCCGTTGAATATCTGGGAAAAAGGCTCCGGTAAAATGGGCGTAGTCACCGCCGGGATGAGCGACCTGTACGTGCGTGAAGTGCGTGAAGCCCTCGGCCTCGATTTTGACATCCTCTCGCTTGCCTGGACCAATCCCCTCCCCATGGATCTGATCACAGAATTCTACAATTCCATCGATGGTGACGTGTACGTGATCGAAGACGGCTACCGGTTTATCCAGGAAGCCATGATGCAGGCCGGCCTGCACCCCATCGGTAAGGATGCTTTCAGCAACCTGACCGAATGGTCACCGGCGCTGGTGGCAGAAAAATTGGGCAAGCCTGTGGCCCACAACAAAGTAAGCACCATACCTGTCCCCAGGCCGCCTTCCTTCTGTGCCGGCTGCCCGTACCGCCTGTTCGCCCAGGAAGTAGCTCTACTGCGCAAAAAGAAACTGGTGGGAACGGTCTTCGGTGATATCGGTTGTAACGGTCTGTTATATTTTATGGACGCGCTGGATACCGGATTGGCGATGGGTGCCAGTGAAGGTCAGCGTATTGGTTATGTGATGGACAAACCGGAAGAAGCCGCCCGCTGCATCACCGTGGTGGGTGACAGCACGGAATGCCACACCGGTATGGACGCCACGCGTAACGCGATCTACCGCAATGTACCGGGCGTCAAAGTGATCCTCGATAATTCCTGGACAGGTATGACCGGCGCGCAACCTACTCCCACGTCGCCGGTCAACCTGTCCGGCAAGCCGATGAAGTTCAGCCTGCCAGCCAGTCTGCGCGCGCATGGCGCGAACGTGATCGAAGTGGGGGCGTACGACCGCAAAGGCCTGCGTGCCGCGTTGAAGAGCGCGCTGGAAGAAGCAGCGAAAGGCGCCTACACCACCATCGTGGTGCAGGAAGGCGTGTGCATCCAGAAGGCGCAGAAAAGCCCCCAGCGGGTGTATGTTGACCCCGAAGTCTGTAAAAAATGCGGCGCGTGCCTGGTCTGCCCCGGACTTGAAGCCGGGCCGGATGGCGTACCGTATGTCACCAATATGTGTACCGGCTGCGGTGGAAGTTCACCCGCCTGTGTGCAAATGTGCCCCACGGGAGTACTGCATCCCATCGACCTGAAAGAACTGAAACGCCAATCCATGCCGGAATATCCGGTGCCTTCCGCGCGGTTCTCGGAAAAAGACATGGTTGCGGAGGGAATGCCGGAGCGCATATCCGTGGCCATCCGCGGTGTGGGTGGTCAGGGTAACCTGTTCTTCGGCGCGGTGCTTTCCAAACTGGCGTCATTGGCCGGTTATGACAAAAAGAATATTAT
>CAYQTY010000036.1:0-16738 GCA_964420535.1 uncultured Leptolinea sp.
GACCGGTTTTTCTCCGGAATCGGGGTCGGTGCAAAAGTATCCCATGCGCTCGAACTGAAGTGTCTCTCCCGGCTTGAAGCCATTGACCGAGGGTTCAACATATGCCGGATCGAGAACGGTGAGCGAATCCGGGTTGATGATGTCCTCCAGCTCACCGTCGTCGGGACGCGCTACGGTAAAAAGCCTGTCATACATGCGCACCTCGGCCGGAACGGCGTGCCGCGCCGACACCCAGTGGATCGTGGATTTGATCTTACGCCCGTCGGGGGTGTTCCCGCCGCGGGTCTCCGGGTCGTAGGTGCAGTGGACTTCGATGACATTTCCGGCATCGTCTTTAACCACGTGGGTGCATTTCAAAATATAGGCATATCGCAGCCGGACCTCATTCCCGGGGAAGAGGCGGTAGTACTTGGGTGGCGGGACTTCGCGGAAATCGTCTTGTTCAATATAAAGCACCTTGGAGAATTTGACCATGCGCGTTCCGGCATCAGGATTCTCCGGGTTGTTGACCGCTTCCAACTCTTCCGACTTGTCGTCGGGGTAATTATCGATCACCAGTTTCAATGGATGCAGCACTGCCATACGGCGTGGCGCGGTCCTGTTCAGCTCATCGCGGATCACGGCTTCCAGTCTCGCCATCTCGACCCAGCTGTCGTTGTTGGTCTCGCCAAGGCTGCTGACGAACTCGATGATAGCGGCTGGCGGCACCCCGCGGCGCCGAAGCCCGCGCAGGGTGGTTAAGCGGGGATCATCCCAACCGCTCACCACACCATCCTCTACCAGCTTGCGCAATTTACGTTTGCTCATCATGGTATAGGTCAGGTTCAGACGAGAAAACTCGATCTGGCGACTGGGGAAAGCGCCCAGTTTTTCCAGGTACCATTCATACAGGGGCCGGTGGATGATGTATTCGTTCGAACACAGGGAGTGGGTGATACCCTCCATCGAGTCGTTCTGGCCGTGAGACCAGTCGTACATCGGATAAATGTGCCATTTGTTACCGGTGCGGTGATGGGAGGTGTTGATGATCCGGTACATCACAGGGTCGCGCAGCAGGAGATTGGGATGCGCCATGTCAATTTTGGCGCGCAGGACGCGGCTGCCCTCCGCAAATTCACCATCCTTCATGCGGCCAAGCAAGTCGAGGTTTTCTTCAATGGATCTGTCGCGGTAGGGCGAGTCGGTGCCGACTTTTATGGCTGATTCAGTCTCGCTCCACTTGGTCCCCTTGGGGAGAGTTCCGCGGCTGGCGCTCATCTCTTCCTGGGTTTGGTCGTCAACATACGCCAGCCCCATTTTGACCAGACGAACAGCCCATTCGTAAAGCAGGTCGAAATAATCGGAGGCAAACGTGACCCTGGCCCACTTGATACCCAGCCAGGCTGCATCGGTTTGGATGGCTTCGACATATTCAGTACCTTCCTTTGAGGGGTTGGTATCATCGAAGCGCAGGATCAGCTCGCCGCCGTTTTCCTTCGCGGCGTAATAATCGATCAAGAAGGCTTTGCAGTGCCCTATATGTAAATAGCCGTTGGGTTCCGGTGGCAGCCGGGTACGCACATAATTGAAACGCCCATTTTTCAAATCTTCCGCGATGGCTTCGCGGATAAAACTTGGGACGACACTGACAGGTTTATTCAATTCCATAAGATAACCTTCTTGGATTAAAGTACTCTGTGACCGTTTAATTCTACTTTGCGGTCTGCGAATTTGCAATCTTTCCGCATCCGGGTGGTTACAGCGCCTGGATAGGATGCCGGTTGGCAGATGGTACGATCCTCTTTGCGCATTCCGGATTAAAGACCGGACACCTTTTTCAGATACGCGGCTGCCGTGGTGATCCGTTTGAGAGTCTCTTCCTTACCGAGGATCTCCGCCAGCTCGGTGGCGCCGCCCGGAGTTACCTCCTGCCCTGATAGGGCGATGCGGATCGGCCACATGACTGTTCCGGTCTTGAACCCATTTGCCCTGGCAAACCCGGAAATGCTCTCATAAAGTTTCTCGTTGGTCCATTCCTCCAGGCCTTCCAGAATCGGAGAAATCTGCCCAAGCGTCTCCAGGCTGCCCTCGAGGGTGACTCTGGCTTTTTCCGAGGTAAACATCTCCGGCGCATACGGACTGGGTTCCAGCAGGAAACCAATTAACGTCTGAGTATCAACCAGTTTTTCGATGCGGGGCTGGATGATGCGGCTGATTTTGAGTGTGTCGAAGCGAATTTTCACTGCATCGCTGTAAAAAGGTGAGATAACGCGGTGGAACTCCTCGAAGTCCATTTTGTGGATGTGGACGCCGTTCAGCCATTCCAGTTTCTGCATCGAGAACATGGCCTTCGACCGGCCGATGCGGTCGATGCTGAAAGCTTTTATCAACTCATCCAGGGTAAAGTATTCGCGCTCATCGCCGGGGTTCCAGCCGAGCAGGACGATGTAATTGACAATCGCTGCAGGCAGGTAGCCCTTGTCGATCAGGTCCTGGAAGGAGGCATCCCCTTCGCGCTTGCTGAGCTTCTTCCCGGATTCCTTGCTGATATGCGGCAGGTGGGCGTACTCGGGCACCTGCCAACCAAAGCTCTGGTAGAGCAGGTTGTATTTAGGGGTGGAGGATAAATATTCCAGGCCGCGGATGACATGCGTAATGTTCATCAGGTGGTCGTCGATCACATTGGCGAAATTGTAGGTCGGCAGTCCATCCGATTTAATAAGGATCTGATCGTCCAACCCGCTGTTGTCGACAGTGATTCGTCCGAAAATATGGTCATCGAAAGATGTTTTGCCCTCGTCCGGTATCCGCTGGCGTACGACATAGGCCTCGCCGGCTTCCATCCGTGTAAACGATTCTTCTGCGGAGATTAACCGGCAGGGATCGCGGAACTCTGTCTTGCGCGAGCCAGCGGAAGGTTTCCCTTCGGGTTTCTGGCAGAAGCAGCGGAAGGCGCCACCTTTTTTGATTAGTTCGTCGGCATATTTAAGATAGATAGGTTTACGTTGGCTCTGGACATACGGTCCGTACCCGCCGTCTTTTTCGGGCCCCTCGTCATATTCTATGCCGGCCAACTTCAGGCTGTTATAGATCACCTGAACAGCGGCGGGGATGTTCCTCTTGCGGTCGGTATCTTCGATGCGCAGCACGAACACGCCCCCGGAGTGCCTGGCGAATAAATATGCATATAAAGCCGTGCGCAGGTTGCCGATATGCATATATCCTGTGGGGCTTGGAGCAAATCTCGTTCGTACCATTCTCTTATTTTCTCCTGCCAGTCGGGCCGGTTAATGCGCCGCCGTTGATTAATGCTCGATCAAAAAACCGCTCAAGAAGCTGATTCGCTTCCAGACGAAAGCAACAAAACTCCTTTCCGGTATGACCGGGATGTTCATAATAATGCAGTTTACCCAACCGGTCAACATTTCTTAATTCCCCACTTGAGCCCATACCCGAACCGATCCAACGCGCCTGGATCCTTTATAAGGGGGTGGGAAAATTGCCAGGGGGATAGTCAAATCCGTCACGACCTATTCCCGGGGCGGTTGCGCATAACTCCGGTACGGAGCTAAAGGATAATATTTTCCCCACGCATTCTTCGTAAGGTTATTGATTGAGTAGGCTGTAGCTGCTCCGATTCAGGCCATGCATTGATCTCCTATGGTAAATATCTTGATCAGAACTTCATGAGATAATTTAATCTTGAGAATTCGCCCAAAGTTAATCCTTCCCTGGCATTTCATATCGCAATCACTCATGAAAAATTTATTAAAACGTTATTACTCGGGCAATAGCACTCAGGATGTGATCTCATTTGAGCGCATCCCTATAACGGGAATCTCCCGCTCACCGCGCAGTTGACCGATCTCGGTGAAGAACAGCCGCGCATCGGTATACCGGCTTGCACACGGAACGGGTGTGGAGATGGTCACCCGTTAGATCCGTGGTGATGGTGACGAGCGGGGTTAGTTGATCTACTTATATAAGTTGCGTCAGGTGCTGCAAAGAAATTAAAATGTATAACATAGACGCCCTCCACGTTGACGCGGAGGGCGCTCTTATTTGCTTCAAGTTGGTGGGATATGCTAGATTGCCCGCCCCTTGTTTGAAAGGGGGGAGCGCATCCTGTTGACCTGCGTCACCCGATTTCGGTGAGAAGAATTTGCTACATGAAAAAAATTCCTTTCGGGCTTCGGTTGGATTTCATAGATGAAATCCGGGAGCCTGCCTCCACATCTCCTGAAAAACGGGATATCATCAGGTCCGGCTTGGCGGATGAATGCCACGCGGCCTCTGATTGACTAAAAGGTTGATGGCATCTATTACAATCAAGAGTATCGAAAAGCACTTTCTAAGGAAAAGAACATGATCACCTGCCCGTGGTGCGGTACGAACTACACCGAGTTTCAATCCAACTGCAAGAACTGCGGCGGAACCTTGCCGCCTACAGAAGCGGCAACAAGTCCATCAGTTTCACGGAGCAGCATCCCCGTGCCGCCACCGGCGCCGAGAGAGATATCTGACCGGTACGCGTGGCGGTTGATGACGACCGATGGGTGGTCGATCGCCGCGTTTGTCTTCACCCTGCTGGGGGGCATTTTCGGTTTGGTTGGCGCCGGGCTTACCATGGGCTTTGTCACGGCGTTCATTGGCATCCCGTTTATGGCGCTTGCCCTGGCCTGGCTCGTGCTGGGTGTGTCACTACTGGTCTGGCGGTATAACAGATTCCAGAAGGTGGTTGAAGTCCTTCGTGACGGGGTTTCAGCAGCTGGGGAAATTGTTGATGTTCAGGAAAACTACTCCGTGCGGATCAACCACCGGCATCCCCTGGTGATCCGGTATCAATTCCAGTTTAATGGGCAGACGTACACAGGAGAAGTCTCTACGTTAAATCCGGCGGCAAATGAATTTCAGGCGGGAAACGCCGTGAGCGTTTTGTATCTGCAGGCTGATCCGCAATGGAACTGCATTTATCCGCATCCATGAAAGTTGACTATTTAACCGTTTTACTTTTTGCCCTGGTCTGGGCCGGCATTATGGTAGGCCTTAGGCATACGAAGAGCCGCGTATACCTGGGGTTCTTCACCATTTTCTACATCTACCTGGCGGTGGTGCTGTATTACACCCTGTTCCAGTTCCAGTCGCTGATTGTGATGAAGCTGTTCAACCCGCGCCTCATGCTGAACGGGTTTGCCGCCGGGAAGGCCCTGAACCTGATCCCCCTCGTCACATTGACGGCCGCCGACGCGCCAACCTCGCTGCTGAACATCCTGCTGATGGTCCCCTTCGGTTTCGGGCTGCCGTTCATTTCGGATGCCCGACTGAAGAAGGTGGTGGTTTGGGGCGCGCTCTTCAGCCTGGCCATCGAGCTGACGCAGTGGCTGACGGGCCGCCTGGCCGGGGTCACCTTCCGGGTGGCAGACGTCAATGATGTGATCTTCAACACGCTGGGGGTGGCGTTCGGGTATGTGCTGTTTGTGGGGTTCGGCCTGGTCTGGCGGCGGTTGGCGAAAAGGTGGGCTAAGAATGCGGTGGTGCGGTTTATCAACGAGCGGATGCAATTCACACGGCGGGATCGAGGTTGATCCCACCGTGTGGTTTTCTTGAATGCCAGAGCGACCTTAATTAGAGGCCGGGTTCAACCTCCCATAGCTGCACGGTTCCGGCTTTTGTTCCTGTAGCCACCACTTTCCCATCGGGAGAAAATGCAACACTTCCACCCATGGAGGCGCGGTCTTTCAAAATACCCAGGATGGCGCCATCGTTGACCCGCCTGAGTTGAACGTAACCTTTTTTGTTCATCAACCCATCCGCCATCAATGTGTCTTCTGCGCCAAATGCCAGTATGCCGCCATCGGGAGAGAAGGAAAACGTTGAATTGCCGGAAAAAGATGGTGACCTGTTTTTTATGTACCGAAGTATTTTTCCATCCTCAGCCTGCCAGAGCCACGCGGTGAAAGAGTCTACCGCTGCCAATATCTTTCCGTCGGGAGAGAAGGCCAGTCCGCGCACAGGCCCGGAGTGACCCTCGAATCCATTAATAGTGCGCACCAGCTTGCCGTTTTCAACCTGCCAGAGACTGACAGAACCATCTTCTGATCCCGATGCCAGTATTTTGCCATCAGGCGAAAATGCCACCGAATCTACAGCTTTCGCGTTGCTTTTTAATTTTTTCAGCACAACCCCGTCTTCTACTTGCCAGATCTGAACGGTGTTGTATATCCCCAATGCCAGAAGTTTGCCATCGGGTGATACGGCCAGTTGACTGTTGGCGCCCACTACTTCGAACGTGCGCAGCAATGAGCCGTCTTCCACCCGCCAAATTCTTATGGCATCGTCTGACATGGATACCAGGTTATTCCCATCAGGCGAGAAGACCACGTACTTCACCCCGGGATTTTCGCAGTTCAGCGTCTTCAACATCGTTCCATCTTTAACGTTCCACAACCGTATGGCGCTGACTGGCGACCCTGCTGCCAGTATCTTGCCGTCTGGTGAGAAGGCGACCGCGTTCACTTCATCCGTGTGATTCGGTTCAACCAGAGAGCCAATGGGGTGCGGGATGTTCAACAGGCCATCCAATCCGGACGGACCAACCAACCACTCCTGCAGATCCAAAAGCTGAACGGTGGCTCCCTCCAGACGTTTTTTGTCGACCGGAGCCACTTCAGGGAAGGCTTCAGGTTCCCGACCTTTTAAGGTAACAGATTTCACGATGGTTCCGGTGTGCGCCTCACGCAACACCACATCAAGATCCCAACGGTAGCGGGTGATGGGTGAGCCTTTGGAGTAATGCTTGCTATCGAGTTTAATCTCCTGCTCTTTGACCACCACCACCAGGTCAACCCCGGACAATGATTCGGGCAGCCAACCGGCGGCAAGTTCCCAGTTCCATCCCTCATACCCGCCAAAATACGGGCGCGGTGCGGAGGTATCCAGGATAACCAGTTTGGGCGGCCCATTTTGATCAGGCGCGTATGGGCGGGCTTCCATCACACCCTCGCCGTTTGCCGCGGGGGCAAGTGACTCAAGGATCGAAGAGAGGTTGGGGTAGAGAGGCTCGGGCGGGGGCGGTGTGGGCGCGGCGCAGGCGGAACAAAACATGATCACCAGTGCCGCCGCCAGGATATTTGACCGGACGTTTTTCATCATTGTGTATGCTCCCTTTCCCCTTAAGTATAGACAAAGTTAGAGAAACGGGTCGCCTGGCGGGGGTCAATGAATGCGGGGGTGGAGAAAAGTTGATGCCGGTAAGTTCATTCATTTCGACAGTAAATTTGTATAATTAATTGTTAAACGGGGTGAATAAATGTTGTTTTACCGAATACTCTCGTGTTCTAATAAAATGATCTATTATTTTCAGGGAGCCTTATCATGAAAGAATCCACTGAACGCAAAACCAACTTCCCTGCGAAATGGTTGGCTATAGGATGTGGTTTTCTATTATTTAGTGCCATTTGCCTGGTAATTTCAGCTCTTATTAATTTTATTCGCCCGTTATTTATCACCGTAGGACCTGATGAAGTTGCCGTCGTGGTTTCACCATATGAACCAACTGGTTTCAGAATGGAACCGCTGCACCCTGGGAACCATCTGCTAAGGCCGTGGGAATCGGAATATTTTCTAAAGATCACCAAAACGACCTTTGATTCTTCTAAAAATGGATGCGATTGCGATTCGACAGGAGCTGTCACTGTTCACACCAGGGATGGTGTGGATATGAAAGTCAATTATCACGTAACGTATTCGGTTGACCCGAATCAAGCTGTAAATGTATTCATGATGTGGAAGGACCGTTATCAAAAAGACTTTGTTATCCCTTTGACAAGATTAATAATCGATAAAGTTGCCAGTCAATATGCGTCTGGTGAATTAGCGTTGACGAAAAAAGATGTCATCGAAAAGGAAGTTTTTTCTCAACTCGAACCAAGGTTTTCAGAAACCTTTTTGTTTTTGTTTGATTTCAGAATTGATGACGTTCGTTTGAAACAATGATTTTTCGCCTGAATAAAACGGATAGGATGTGCTCGATTTTGTGTGCACCCATTTGATGCAAGTTACCCGGTCATTTCAAGTAAACAATGTCAGGTGGGAAAATCTTTCTGGAGAGTACATATGAAAAAAACACTATTTCTTATTTCGTGCACCCTGCTATGTGGTTTCAATTTTTTCCCTGGAAAGAATTTGTCTCCAACAAACGCAACCTCAACCCGATCCGTAGACTTGATCAGGTTTGATCTCAATTCATCACTGTTGAATGCATCAACCCCATCGTCTACACCAACACCTGAAATGACACCGGTTCCGCCTGAACCTGAAGAACGTACCTACAAAGAAATAGTCCAACAATCCGTCACGTCACCGGATGGCAAACTGGCGGCTAATTTGTATGAAATAATGTGGCATTCACTTTTTGTCCAGACCATTGAAATTTTGGATATGGAAGGGGAAGTAGTTGCGACAATTTCGTATCAGGAACAGATGCCAGCCGGGGCTCCACAAAAATCCATGAGAATAATTGGTTGGTCTCCTGATAGTTCCACCGTGTTTTTCTTTTACCCCTGGGGATATGACGGCGGAGGCGTTTACATCTTTAATGGAGCGCGGCTTCAAGCACTCAAGGTAAAAGACCATATATTTGAAGAAATTGCTCCGGGTAATCGCATCTCCTTTTCGATTTCGCCTGATGGTACAAAAATCGCCTATACAAGCGACGACCGGGTTGGGATTTATGATATTGCTTCTGCCGTCAATAAAAGCGTGCAAATCAAAATTGACAGAATCTCGCATGCTGGAAATATCTTTTGGTCACCTGAAAATACAGGTTTTGTGTATACGGTAATGAAGGATGATTATGCAGAGAATACCCGTGAGCTATATCTTGATGAAAAGACCATGGAACAGGTGGTTTTGATGGACGATGTCTTTATCGAAGGATATCGCTTCGTGGATTGGGATAAGGTCGGGAATCCGCGATACAGGGTATACAATCCTGATATGGATTCGGGTGAAATAGTTGCTATCGATAAGAGAAGTGCAAAATCACAGGTTATCGGCACTCCTACACCTACACCTTTACCATAATTTTTTCGGTGGAAGTTAGGTGGATTTGCTCGAATTTGAGCGCATCCCATTGACCTGTGATACCCATCCGGCACCGTATAATAGAGGGTTGATCCTATAAATTTTTACCCATCACGCTGCAGGTTCTCAAAACCGGGGGCAACGAGAAAGAATGATTTTGCAATGAATAGAAATCAATATATACAGCGGCTGCGGACAGACCTTCTCCGCAAGTTGACCGTCACCCGCCCGGTGATTGACGCCGCCCTCGGCGCAGAAAACCTCCCGCAGTTCACAGAATATGCCCTGCAAGAATTTGACAGTTTCTCCGTCACCATCCCCTTATTTCAAGACCGAAACAACCGATACAACTTCAGTTACGGCCCGCTCATGCTGGCCATCTATAAAACCCTGACCAACCATTATTCCTACCCGGAAGTCGGGGCCATGGACCTAGTGCGCCGGGCCGTCGAACACCTGGGGCATTATGACCTTGACCAGATGCACCCGGTCATGAAATTCGCTTACGCCAATGTCGGGCGGTATTCGTTCCTGCGGAGCATCATGCAGGGCTATTTCAAATATAAGAAAGAACCGATGGGCTGGCAGGCGGTCATCCGCGACGATAAAGGGGCGTATGTGGCCGCCGATATGACGGCGTGCGGGCTCTTCCAGTGGCTGTCCCTCAATCAGGCGCCCGGTATATGCGCCGCGGCATGCGCCGTGGATTACGTCACTGTGGAAGCCATGCCCCATTTGAAACTGGAGAGAAAAGAAACCATCGCCAATGGCAGCGCGGTCTGCTCATTCCGGTATATCAAGTCGAAGTAACCCCTGGCGTTATCCTGCCCCCTCGCCCAACCCGCGGAATCTGTATAATGATGAAATCATGAACCATTATTCAGATCGGCGGACGGGTGCAGGTCACCTTTATTAAGCCCACCCTGGGCAGCCTGCGGGAGGGCGAACGCTTCATTGACGAAGCCCGCATGGAGCCGCTCTCCCTGGGCCTCCTGGCCGGGTTGACCCCGCCGGGCGTGGATTGCCGTCTGCTCGATGACCGCGTGGACGAGATCGATTATGACGAGCCCACCGATCTGGTGGCCGTCAACATTGAGACCTTCACTGCCCGCCGGGCGTATGAGATCGCGGACGAGTTCCGCGCCCGGGGCGTCCCCGTGGTGATGGGCGGCATGCATGCCACTCTGATCCCCGGCGAAGTGGCCGAACACACCGATTGCGTCGTCACCGGTGACGCGGAATCCGTTTGGCCGCGGGTGGTGGCGGACGCGCACGCCGGTCAACTGCGGCCGCATTATGACGGTATTGCGGGTTTACCCCAGCCGGGCGTGATGCCCCGCCGCGACCTGTATAAAGGAAAGCACTACCTGCCCGTCAGCCTGATGCAGTTCGGGCGCGGCTGCCGCTTCACCTGCGAGTTCTGCGCGGTGACCCAGTACTTCGGCCACTGTCACTATTACCGGCCGGCCGCCGAGGTGGTGGCCGAGATCGAGGCGCTGCCCCGCAAGGAGATATTCTTTGTGGATGATAACTTCGTGGCCAACCCCGAAGCGGCGAAGGAATTGCTGCGCGCGCTGATCCCGCTGAAGGTCCGCTGGGTGTCGCAATCCAGCCTGGACCACACCCGCGACCCCGAGATGCTGCGCCTGTTTGTGGAAAGCGGCTGCCTGGGCAACGTCATCGGGTTTGAAAGCCTGGATGCCGACAACCTGCGCCAGATGCGCAAGTCTGCCAACCTCGCCGGGTTTGATGGCTATGCCGATTCGGTGGCTGCCCTGCGGGCGCATCACCTCCAGACCTGGGCGGCCTTTGCCCTGGGGTACGACCATGACACGGTCGAGTCGATTTTGCGTACCTGCGAGTGGGGGATTGAAAATCATTTCACCTTCGCGGCGTTCAATGTGTTGATGCCCTACCCGGGCACTCCGTTTTATGAGCGCCTGAAGGAAGAGGGCCGCCTGCTGTATGACGGACGCTGGTGGCTGCATCCTTCCTACCGCTTCAACCACGCCGCCTTCAAACCGGCGCGCATGACCGCCGACCAGTTGACCGAAGCCGGCTGGGACTGCCGCCGCCGCTGGAGCAGTTGGCCGTCCATTGCCCGGCGCGTGCTGGATAAACAGACCAATCTGGCGTCACTCTACCGCTTTGCCACGTATTGTGCCTATAACCCGCTATACCGGCGCGAGGCCTTCAAGCGGCAGGGCATGCGCCTGGGAGTCCGTCGGTGACCGCGCCCGAATTTGACGTCCGCTGGTCGCGGCCGGGTGACGAGCCCGATATCCGCGCGCTCATCGGTTCGGTGGCTATGCCCGGCGCGGTGGCCGTACGCTTCTCCCGCGAGCCGGATTACTTCCTGGGGGCCAGCATCATGGGCGACCCGTGTGACGTGCTGGTGGCCCGTCACCAACCCGACGGGCAGTTGGCGGGCATTGCCTGCCGCGCGGAAAGCAAGGCGTTCGTCAACGGGCGGGAGGAGAAGCTGGGGTATATCGGCCAGATCCGCATCGCCCAGGAGTTTCGCGGGCGTTGGCTGGTCAACACCGGGGCGGAGATGTTCCGCGAAGCCAGCCAGGCCGGGATGCTGTATTTCGGGGTGATCGCCAGTGACAACCCGCGCGCCCGGCTGCTGCTGGCCGGGTCACGGCCGCCGGCGGGGCTGCACGTGAGGCACATCAGCGGCATCACCACCTGCGCCATACTGCTGCGCCCGGTGCGTGAGCGCCGCCTGCCGGGCATTGAGGTGACCCCCGGCACGCCGGAAACGCTGGCAGAGATCGTCAACTTTTTGCGCGAAAACGGCCCGGGGCGGCAGTTCTTCCCGGTGTATTCGCTGGAAGATTTCACCGGAGGATATCGCCTGCGGGGGCTGTCACCGGAAGACATCTTTGTCGCCCGCCGCGGCGGAAAGATCGCCGGGGTGATGGCCGTCTGGGACCAGTCAGCCTACAAGCAGGACATTATTGATTCCTACGGACCGGCGCTGCGCCGATTGCGCCCGGTTTATGACCTGGCGGCCCGGCTGCTGCGCGCGTCACCGCTCACCCCGTCGGGGCAGGTGATGCCGCTGGTGTTCGCCGCCTGCATCTGTGTGGCGGGTGACCCAGAGGCCGCCGTGATGCAGGCGCTGCTTCAGGCTTGCCTGAAGAACGCCTACGCCCGCGGCAAAGCCTACCTGATGCTCGGCCTGGCGGATGGCGATCCGCTGCTGCCCGTTGTCAAACGCACCCTGCATGTGACGTACCACAGCGATCTGTATGCCTTCTCCTGGGATGGCGGCGTGGTGGATCGGGTTGACGGGCGTATTCCATATATTGAAATTGCCACCCTTTGACGGCCTTCAGACATGAAAGGACAATGCCATGGCAGAACACCGATTGACGCAATGGGAAGCGACCTCGCTGATGGTCGGCGCGGGGGTGGGCGCCGGGATCATGGCCGTACCCTACCTGACTGAACGCGTGGGCTTTGTCGGTCTCGCGCTCATCCTGCCGGTGGCTTGGGCAGCCAGTTCGCTAATCCACCTGATGCTGGCTGAAGTGCTCTTCCGCACCGGGCGCGATCTGCAGATCGTCGAGTTGATGCGCCTGTACGTGCTCAACGGGCGGGTGGGCCAATGGCTGTTGTGGTCGGTCTTCGCGTTGCTCAGCATTGCCTTTCTGGCCAACCTCGCGGCGTACGTTTCTGGCGCGGGTGAGATACTGGCCGGGTTGGCGGGAATCGACCGTCACCTGGCGGAGTTCCTCATCTATATCGTCTCGGCCGGGGTGGTGTTCTTCGGCCTCAAAGCGGTGGGGATCGCCGAACGCTACGGTACGATCATCCTGGTTGGCATAGTCGCCATTCTCGGCATCGGTGCCATCCCGCTGCCGTTTCATCTGGAAGCAGGGCTGTCCGGGTCGGCCACGCAGTGGCTGGCCCTGTACGGCATGGTGATGTATGCGCTGTGGACGTTCTACAGCGTGCCCCAGGTGGTGAAAGGCCTGGGGACGGATCACCGCGGCGCGGTGCGAGCCATCATGATTGGGCTGGGGATCAATGGCTTACTCACGCTGATCGTCGCCGTGCTGGCGCTGGGCATCTCAACGCCCGTCACCGAAGTGGCGATCATCGGCATGTCGGAACGCATGGGGGCGTGGGCGGGCGTCACAGGTTCGCTGTTTATCATCTTCGCGCTGGTCACCAGTTACTGGTCGGTCTCGCTGGCGCTGGCGGATATCCTGCGTGAACGCACGGGCATCCCCAACCAGTGGGCATGGCTGCTGGCTACCCTGCCGTCACTGCTGATATTGTGGGTCGGGGTGTGGCAGTTCCTGGACTGGCTGCGCCTGGCGGCCGGCGCCACGGCGATCGTGGTGGCGTTGATCACCATCCCCATGTACTGGAAAGCCCGTCACACCGGCCCGGTCAAAGAGCCCGGCTGGGAGCTGGGAAGGTGGGGTCAACCCGCCATGCTGGCGCTCGCGCTGTTGAGCCTTGTTTTGATGGCTGTCGGTTCGCTGGTGGCTATCTAGCCATATTGGCACCAAAATTTGTGGATGTGCTCGATTTCGAGCGCATCCCACTATTGGTAGCCGTCTATTCTTGTACCCGGTTGGTTAAAGCAATGCAGAATGACCAAAGGAAGAAAACTATCTTTATACTATTTGCATCGTGAACAGTCTAATCCCTTATACTATCCAATATATCTCTGGAGTTTGATACCATGCGGCACACCCGTGACGAAGTGATCCAGCGCACCATCGATGAATACAACCGCCTTGATCAACTGGTCAGCGCGTTGACGGATGACGAGTGGAACGTCCGTGTCCCCCGCCCGGATGAAAAAGATGCGTGGACGGTGAAAGACACCGTGGCGCACATCACCCACTGGAAGGCGGACGAGATCCGCAAGATCAAACGGCTGCCCGTCCCGCCCGAAGAAAAGGGACTGAACTGGACGGATGGCAACCGTCTCGTCTACGAGCGCTGGCGTGACCGTTCCGTGCGGGATGTTTTAGCCTGGCACCGTCAGGTCCAAGCAGACGTGCTGGCAGCGCTGCAATCCGCGCCGGAATCATGGTTCAGCGGCCGCGAGCACAGGCTGGAATGGCCCAATGACCTTGACGGCCACTGCCGCTACCACCGCGTCAACGATATTGAGCCCGCGCTGGGGAAAGCAAATAAGTAAGAACTAATTTCAGGAGAAAAAATGCCCAGAGCCAAATTATCCGAAATGAAATTCGCGGGGATTTACCCGCTGTATGTGACCAAGGCGGAGCGGAAGAACCGCACCAAAGACGAGGTGGACCAAGTCATCTGCTGGTTGACGGGGTATGACCGGGCAGGCCTGCAGTCGCAAATCGATGCGGGGGTTGATTTTGAAACCTTCTTCGCCCAGGCACCGGCGATGAACTCCAAAGCAACTCTGATCACCGGAGTGGTGTGCGGCATCCGGGTGGAAGAGATTGACGACCCGCTTACGCGGAAGATCCGTTATCTGGATAAGCTGGTCGATGAACTGGCTAAAGGTAGGAAGATGGAGAAGATTCTGCGGGGTTAATTTGTGGGATCGCTTTTGATCCCACCATTTCATAGCCACACCGGTTCATGTCCACTAATAAGAAAAAATCGTTATGAAAATTACTTCCATCCACCATATCGCCATAATTTGTTCGGATTATGAGCGTTCCAAAAAGTTCTACGCCGAGACACTGGGTCTGGCCATCCTCTCCGAACATTACCGGGCTGACCGCAACTCGTACAAACTGGATCTGGCTGTTGGCGGCAAATACCAGATCGAATTATTCTCGTTCCCCGGCGCCCCGGAGAGGTTAAGTTACCCCGAGGCGCGAGGACTGCGTCACCTGGCGTTCGCCATCGATGATCTGGATGAAACGATTGCTGAATTACACCGGAAGGGCATTAAAACTCAAGAGATCCGCATAGACGAATTGACCGGCAAGCGGTTTGCTTTCTTCAATGACCCTGACGGGCTGCCGCTGGAACTATATGAATCATGATCAAGTGAAAGGAATAACATAAAACCGAATATGGTCTGCCTGATACAATACCGGGTAGCGGGCGAAGAGGTCAATCGCCCGTAGGAGTGGAATGGCCATGTATAAGAATATCATCTGGGATGTTGACGGCACCCTGTTTGACACGTATCCGGCGATTGCCGCGGCATTCGTGGCCGCGATGAAAGACCTGGGGAAAGATGTTCCGCCTGGTATGGTGTTCGACAGGGCTAAAATATCCCTGAGCCATTGTCTGGCTTTCCTGTCCGGAGAGTACCACGTGAATCCGGAGGATATCGACCGCGCCTTTGACCAGCACTATAACCTGGTGCGCCCCGAAGCCCAGCCTCCGTTTCCCGGTGTGAAGGAAGTGTGCGAATACATCGCCGGAATCGGCGGCAGGAACGTCATCGTGACCCACCGCGGGCGTGAAGGTACAGAAGAATTGCTGGCTGCGCATGGGTTGTCACACCTGTTCGCCGGCGCCGTCACCCGCGATGACGGCTACCCCCGTAAACCCGATCCGGCCGCGTTTGACGCTGCGCTCAGCATCTATGGCCTCTCGAAGGAAGAAACCCTTACGGTAGGAGACCGCGAAATTGACATTCAGGCCGGCCAGGCGGCGGGGGTTTCTGCCTGTCTGTTTGGCGGAGATCCGGGAGAGGTTAGTCCCGATCTTTATATTCGATCCTACGATGAACTGTTTCATTTTCTCAGGGAACAGGCAGGCCCGCCCAAAGATTGACCGGATAAAAACATATTCTGATACTTTAGACACAGCGGGAGTCTCATCATTACATACCGCACAATGGACAAGTCGTAAGAAGGCCAAGTCATGGAGATAGATATTATCCGGGCGGTGCCGGAAGGATCGGAAAGCCTCAAGCAAATCGCTGTCGCCTCTAAAAGCTACTGGGGTTATCCGGAAGCGTTGATCACTCAATGGGCGCAGACGGAGATCATTACACCCCGGGCGATTCAAGAAGATATGGTGTTCAAAGCTTGCGCTGATGGCACTGTTATCGGGTGGTACAGGTTAATACCCCTTTTGCCCGTCAACGAACTGGAAGACCTTTGGGTGCTGCCGGATTACATCGGCAGGGGAGTGGGGCGAACACTTTTTGAACATGCTGTTATTCAGGCCAAAAGCACAGGAGCCGGTCAATTTGAACTGGCGGCTGACCCAAACGCGGAGCCTTTTTATATTCGCATGGGCTGCCGAAGGATCGGAGAATGCATGTCAGAATGGGGACGCGCCATTCCACATATGGTCTACGACCTTTAGCTCCGGCACCGATTAAAAAAACCTCCTCAAGCCGCAATACGTAAAAGAGAGCTATCCATAGCCGGATAGTTCCTTTAATTCAATAACAAAAATTTGAATAATCCAAAAAGAAATATTAAACACTCCTTGAAGAAGCCTTAACAAACCGAAGTCAAAATAATAGGAGACATTACAGGTAAATCAACTGGTATCCGCCGGAATTTATCCATCCCATAAACGAAACCTGACCGGAGATTTGGTGGATATCCAATGGATGAAAAGGCTGAAAGGATGGTGTCATCATGTCTCTTGGGATTCGGAAGGTTGTCGTGGTCGGCGTTGTTGCTGGCGTGTTTGTCATGGCCAATACTCTCGTGATCGCAGGCTGGTTGGCGGACCGGGGTTTGACTGA
>CAYQTY010000037.1:0-16398 GCA_964420535.1 uncultured Leptolinea sp.
GATGGCCTCATCATCAAGCAGAGAATCCAATGGTCCGAAACCTAGAAGTTCTGCACAAATTGATTCATGCAGGCGAATCTTTTCCGGCCGGGAAATCGTTATGTGTTCTTCCAGAATCATGTCATCAATTACGCGCTCAATATTCTGGCGTAATTGCTCTTTTCGGGTCATATCCGTTGTCGGCTCTAGGGTCGACAGCAGTTTCATCTGGACGCGATTTTTGAAATCTGTTAGCCCTTCCGCCGAACCGATAGTAGGTGACATAGCCGCCCGTTGTACAGAAGGCGCCGGAGGGGGAGGCGCGGAACGCATCCCTTCGTTGCTGGCTGGACCTGCAGGACCGCTTTCTTTTGGCGGAGTATTTGCTGGTTCACCGGTATTGAATCGTTTTAATAAAGCCATTTCTCAACCTCCAAAAATCAATCCACCCTATTACTTCAAACCTGCCTGGGTATAGGCGCTGTCATCCTGTTTAATAATTCTTTCTTTTACCAACGATGCCAATTTTTGAATGCTCATACTGACAGGATGTGTGCGGCTTTCGATATATATTGGAACACCTTTGTTGATGGACCGGATGACATAGGCTTCATCCATCGGAATAGTCAGGTTTACCACCTGATTGAGCCGGTTACCAACTTTGGCTGGATCAATATGCATGTTGCGGTCAAAACGGTTTAAGACGAACACGATCCGGTCGCGTTCAATTCCGCTCATATCTGCCAGATTCAAGAATTGACTGCAATTTTTAATCGATGCAATGTCCGGTGTGGTGATCAATACAATCACATCGGATGTAGAGAGCGCGGATTGAACTACATCTGACAGATAAGAGGATGTATCAATGAGAATATACTGGAACGACTGCCGCATTAAATTAAGCAGTTTGACCAGTTGATCTCCATTGACCCGATCAACAAGATCCGGGCTGGGTGGTGGTGCCAGAATCTTGTAGGCAACGGTTTTCGGTTGTATCAAAGACGCTGCTACTGTTTCAGGGTCAAGATCATCGGCCCGCACAGAAAGGTCAATGATTGAGTTTTTGGGTTGTTCATTCAGGAATACGGGAACATCACCATAAAGAAGGCTGGCATCGACCAGGGCGACATTGGAATTCTCACCCTGAAGCGCAGCGGCCAGGTTAGTGGCTATAGTCGTACAACCGGTTCCTCCCTTGGGGCTATAGATCACAATTATTTTCCCGAGGGTCATTTGAATGCTGCTATAAGGGAGCGAACCGGTTTTCCCACTGACACCGGGGTAGGCGATCAGTTTGTTCTTTTCTTCCTGTGCCATCGCGCCTGCACGGTGGATGGCTGCTGTCAGCTCGTCGATCATGGGCGGTTTTGAGATGAAATCGCGCGCGCCAGCCAACATTGCTTTCCGGTAATAACCGGGATCATCCTGCACTGACAAAATGATGATTTGAGTGTAGGGTGTCTTCTTTCGTATAGCTTCAGTGGCTTCTATGCCGTTCATATCCGGCATATTGATGTCCATTAAGACCACATCAGGTTTTAACTGTTCGCACTGAGCAATAGCTTCAAGACCCGATTGTGCTCCACCTAGAACTTCAATCGTTGTGTCAAATTGCAGGAGACGGCGAACCGTCTCTCTGGTCTCTGCTATATCATCTACGATCAGCACCCGAATCTTTTCTTGCCCGGGCATAATCACTCCTGATAACTAAATTCTTTACTCAATTACGTTTTACCTGATCCTATTAAGGAATTGGCGTAGGCCGAACCGAGACTACAACGGGTAGGTTATCAAGCCTGGGTTCTACACCAAAATTGGTTTTCGGCGGATTGGGAATGTTGTACGTCTGGAACAGGTATTGAAGAGTTACTGCTTCAACCGCGGCGGGGTCAATGTCACCGGCAGAACGCAACGCCAGAGTAATCTTGGCGCCGGTCTGTTGCAAGTAATCCAGCGTGATCGCGTCCTGCGGGCGGACGATCAAGGTGATGATATCAGGCGCCGCGGGAGTAGCAGCGGCTTCGCCGCCGGAAGCTTCTGGAGCCGGGGTAGGTTCTACACCGCTGGTCTTTGCCAGGTCACTGGTGGGGAAGTTCCCCATTCTGAGGATAATAGCATCCTGAATGACCATCTGGCTGACAAGCCGCGGGCGTTGAACTTCTGAAGGAACAACGTATACCGGGTGTTGCAATGTTGAATCAATTTCAACACGTCCCTGATCTCCGCCTTTTTCGCCAATGGTCGCAGTTAAAGAACCGGGATCACTTTCGGTAGCGCCATATTCGGGAATAACTTTGGCCAGATTGTTGGGGAGTTTTGACTGGCTATTCTGGTCAATGTCCACGACAAGCATGGAAGCTATGATATTGACATGATCACCAACTACCGGAGCGAATGAAACAGCCGAAAGCCGGTTGATGGGCATGGATACGGCCACATAGCCCTTGGGAATCTGGAAGGCTGCGAAAGAACCCACACCCGCCTGGCCGGTGGCCAGCATTGCCTGTGTAATCGGCATTCGAGGTTCAAGGTCGTATTTTGCCTGTTTGTTCAACACATCTTTCGGATTGGTAAAGAAAGTGCCGGGAACCAGATCTTTTTCAGGATACGCCAGTGTTGTAATTACGCTTTCTGTAATTACGGAACCCCGTGGAATTTTCTGGGTGGTAATTACAATGCTGGTCATCTTCGCGCTGGGCGCAGGAGCGGCCGCCCCACCTGTCTGCTGAGTGCCGGGTGACAGTAATGAAGTGCCGCGTGATAATGCAAAATACGCCACACCGAGTATTGCTATGAGCACAAGGGCAATGACAATTATGATCAGCCCCCGTCGTTTTCCTCCACTTGCCATGTGGTCCTCCTACTGAACTTTGGGATGCGGTTTAATCTCCCACCGAAAAGAATTATAGTATAAAAATGCTTTCCTTAATTAAATCAACCATGTATTTTTGATAATCCATCCCTTACAAAAAAGAAAAGCCCTGCAACTATGGGCTTTTCTTTACGTATAACTATGTAGAAAATGGAAACAACAATGGCTTTGAATTAGATAGCCTGAACAACATTCGAGAAAATACGGCCGATCGCAGGTCCGAGCAGGGCCAGGATGACGATAACGACAACAGCGACCAATACGAGGATCAAAGCGTATTCAACCAAACCTTGACCTTTTTCTTTCGGGGCAAATAACATGTTCTTTCACCTCCTTTCAAATGTGGAATTAAGTTTTTCAACTAAGAATAATTATAGGGTGAACGGTAAATAATGCAAGCGAAGAAAATTACAAACACCTTACAACAAATATCACATTTTTTTTATTCAGTGGGTTGGCTTGTACCACTCTTTTGAACCCGCTATAATCCAAATGTCATTATTTTGAGTTGTCTTCAAATCGGAGGATATAATGAGCGACTTGTTTGATCAGGTAACGAACAGCCAGGACGTGGTGACAAAAATCCTGGCAAAAATCCCGGGTTTTGGCGGGTACATTGAACGGGAAAACCGTCGTGCGGCGGATAAACTGCTGCGTGATACAGTGGCTAACCGTTTTGAAGAAATCTGGAAGCGAGTTAGCTCTCTTCAGGCTGATCTTGTCAGCCAGGGAGCCATTGAATATGTTGATGATATCGAAGGCGCCGCGATCAAATTCCGTCAGTTCATTGACCGTGTAAAAAACGCGTCATACGGGTATTCCGGTCTGTTCGATGCCGTGAAGATCAACGAAGCTGAACTTTTGAAAATTTACCAATATGATCTCGCTTTGCTTGAACTGGCCGAGGAATCCAATCGCGCGGTTGATACTGTTGAAACATCCATAGGCACAGAAGGATTGCCGGCTGCCATTCGCAACCTTAAATCTGTTGCTTCCAAAGCTGTGGATGCCTACAATCACCGGTCTGAAATTGTTCTTGCGCAATAGGTCTACCCACTACGGATAATTTGATTGTTAATGGAGAAAAACAATGGCTAGAATTTTCGATGTAGTTGAATATCCAAATGAGATGGCGGATGAAATTGTCCACCGGTTCCCTGAAGAAGGTATAGCAGACTTGCGGATCGGCAGCCAGATCATTGTGCGTGAAAGTCAGCGTGTGGTCTTCTTCCGTGACGGAAAAGCTCTGGATACGTTTGGGCCTGGCCGGCACACCATTGTCACCGCCAACATTCCAAAGCTGATCGACCTGATCGGCAAGGTCTTTAACGACCGCACTCCGTTCACAGCTGAGGTTTACTATGTTTCAACGAAAGAATTTGTTGATCGAAAATGGGGTACTCCCCAGCCGATCATAGTCCGAAATCCGGGCATGGGGCTGGGTGTAGCCCTGTTGCAGGGATTTGGATCCTATAGTTTTTCCATTGCCGACCCCGTACAGTTTGTCACTCAGATTGTGGGCGCTCAGGCTTCTTACCGGATGTCAGATATTGAGAACCGTGTCCGAAACATGTTGCTCAGCAAATTGCAGGATGTTTTGGGTGAAACCGCGGCGAAGAACAGTGTCGTTCAGCTTATCGGGTTGACCGAAGAGATTGGCGCGGCTGTCCGCGCGAAGGCTCAGGATGATTTCGCAGCCATTGGTATGACGTTGAAATCTTTCTACATCGGAAACCTGAAACCTTCAGAAAAATCCGCGGAAGAGCTGCGGGCCATGGGTATGCTGGATATGGCGACGTATACTCAATTGCAGGCTGCCGATGCCATGCGTGATGCCGCTCAGAACCCCGGCGGTGGAGCGGGACTCACCGCAGGGATTGGAGCCGGTATGGGTATTGGCAATATCATGAACCAGGCACTTGCGGGCGGTATGAATAACAACGCGAATACCGGAACCGCAGCTGGCGCGGCGGCAGGTGCAGCAGCCGGTGCTGCCATGAGCGACGTGATGACCCCGGCAGAAGCCGCAGCCGTTCTTCGTGTAGCTGAAGAAGATGTAGTTGCGGCGATTACGGCCGGTGATTTAAAAGCAAAAAAGATCGGTAATGCCTATCGGATCAGTAAAGAGGCGTTAGATGCCTTTTTGAAGGGCTGATAGAGTTTACTGAATTTTTCAGGAGAGCATGATTTCGATTTCATGCTCTCCTTTTTTGATGCTGTTTTCAATTCTTACCGCGTTTTACCGGATATGCACGAGGTAATAAGTTGATATAATGCGTTCATCCGTTTTGATATCAGCGAGGGTGAATTATCAACCTCTATTTTTATTCTCATTGGGTTTTCCCGCTGTTCGCGTGGAAGACCTGTATCTATTTAACGCGGGTGGAGTAAAGCCGTTACCATGAGATTACATGAATACCAGTCAAAGCAAATCTTTAACCGGTATGGGATCCCGGTTCCAAATGGCCGGGTGGCATCATCATCGGGTGAAGCCAGGCAAATCGCGGAAGAGCTGGGTGGGCGGGTTGTGGTTAAAGCCCAGGTTCTTGTTACAGGCAGGGGAAAGGCAGGCGGAATTCGCCTGGCGAAAACAACCCGTGAGGCAGAAGACCTCGCGGCTTCCATTCTGGGAATGGAACTAAAGGGATTTCCTGTTCGAAAAGTTCTGGTGGATGAAATTGTCAATATTCAAAAGGAACTTTATCTCAGTGTCGTTACCGACAGGTCATTACGCTGCCCTGTTATGGTCACATCGTTTTCCGGGGGGGTGAATATTGAAGAGATTGCTCGCACTACTCCCGAAAAAATTTACCGGATCCCAATCAATCCTCTGCTGGGGTTGCGCGATTATCAGTCACGCGACCTGGCAGCCTGCATTGATCTTTCCAGAGACCTGTGGAAGCCTTTTATACAATTGACTCACGATCTATGGAACGTGTTTACGGATTATGATGCAAACCTCGTCGAAATCAATCCACTGGTAATCACTGCAGATCAAAAACTTGTGGCGCTGGATGGGAAAATTGCAATAGATGACAGCGCCCTTTTCCGGCACCCGGAATTGACAGATTTTCAGGATACCGGAAATGAACAGCCGGTTGAGATAGAAGCAAAGAAATTCGGACTTTCGTATATAAAATTGGAAGGCAATATCGGCTGCCTGGTGAACGGGGCCGGATTGGCCATGTCTACTGTTGATGTAATACGTGCGAATGGCGGCGAACCGGCGAATTTTATGGATATTGGCGGGGGTGCTAGCGCGGAACGTGTTTCAGCGGCTTTAAAGATCATCCTGATGGATACTTCTGTGCGTGCGGTTCTGATCAATATTTTTGGCGGTATCACCCGTTGTGACGAAGTCGCTCAGGGCATTATGAACGCGCTACATGATAAACAGGTTCAAATACCGGTTGTAGTGCGCCTTGCTGGGACGCACTCAGACGAAGGTAAAAGCATTTTGAATCATCCTGTGCTTAAACAGGCTGGATCCATCAACGAAGCTGCCGGCATTTGCATCGAGCTGGCTGGAAAGGCAGCCTGATATGGGAATACTGATTAATAAGAACACCCGGGTTCTGGTTCAGGGTATTACCGGCCATGAAGGACTGTTCCACGCTCAGCAGATGCTGGATTATGGAACGCATATTGTGGCCGGTGTCACTCCAGGCCGGGGTGGAGAGTGGGTTTTAGACGGGAAAATTCCTGTATTCGATTCGGTTCGTACCGCGGTTGAAATGACGGGGGCTGAGGTCTGTGTGATTTTTGTTCCAGCTCGTCACGCCGCGGATGCCATGTTTGAGGCGGCCGATGCAGGAATATCGTTGATCGTCTGCATATCCGAAGGTATTCCTGTTTCAGATATGATGCGTGTTCATGAGTATTTGTTACATTCAGAAACTATTTTAATTGGCCCGAACAGCCCGGGGATCATCAATCCGGGAGAGATTAAAGTAGGCATCATTCCCGGTGACATAGCACAGCCCGGCAATGTGGGTGTTGTCTCCCGCTCAGGTACGTTGACATACGAAGTTTTGCACAATTTGACCATGTCGGGATTGGGTGTCAGCACCTGCCTGGGTATTGGCGGAGATCCTGTTGTGGGGATGAATTTTGTGGAAGCTCTCCAATTCCTGGAGGACGATCCCCACACCGAACAAATTGTAATGATAGGTGAAATTGGCGGCAATGAAGAAGAAAAAGCGGCTGAATTCATCAGCCGCAGTATGACCAAGCCGGTTGTCGCCATGGTTGTCGGTCAAACAGCTCCCCCGGGCAAACGAATGGGGCACGCGGGCGCGATCATTGAGAACACTATTGGTAATGCGGCGGATAAGATCGCGGCTTTGGAAAAAGCCGGAGTAAAAATCGCAGGGAATCCGGAAGAAATTCCGGGATGCCTGCTAAGATAAAAAACCAAAACGCCGGAGAGAATTTTCCCTCCGGCGTTTATTGGAATTGTCAGATTATTTCTTCAGGGAATCAACGTATTTAACGACATCTCCGACGGTCTTGATGCTGCGGGCATCTTCATCGGCGATGGATACGTTGAATTTTTCACTGAATCCATCGATGAGGAAAAACTGATCCATTGAATCCGCTTTCAGATCTTCAATAAAGCGGGTATCCATGGTGATGCCTTTATTTTCGATCTTCAAAACGTCAACAATTACGCCGGTAACCTGTTCAAGGGTGTCGCTCATGTGTTTTCTCCTGAATGCTCGTGGGATTAAATCCTCGATGTGAATTGTAATGGTGGAACGAAGATTGTCAAGTATACCGGTTGACAGTATACCGGTTGACTATCCAGACACACCATCGGTTTGCATGTAATAACACCGGAGAAACCGTTTTGGTATACTGAAACCATCTTCTTTCGGGATTACATTCATGCCTGATTCTTCTCTGGTTTCTTCGCGAAAGGATGACCATATCCGGATCAACCTTGAAAAGGATGTGGCGTCTTCTATAACGACCGGGTTGGAATTCATCCACCTGCAATCCAGGGCATTACCTGAAATCGACCTGGTTGATGTGGATGTAACAACCACAATTTTCGGGAAAAGAGTGAATGCCCCTATCATGATCTCATCCATGACGGGTGGGACGGACGCGGCGGAAAAGATCAACCGCGTGCTGGCAGAAGCCGCGCAAACTTGCGGAGTTGCCATGGGGGTCGGGTCTCAACGCGCTGCCATTGAAAATCCATCATTGGGTAAGACGTTTAATATCAGGTCTTACGCCCCAAACATTTTGCTGTTTGCCAACCTGGGCGCTGTTCAATTGAATTACGGGTTTGGTTTGGATGAATGCCGGAGGGCCGTTGAAATGATAAGGGCAGATGCCCTGTATTTACACCTGAACGCGATTCAAGAGGCTGTTCAACCGGAAGGCAATACCCGGTTTTCGGGACTGCTGAACAAAATAGAAACTGTATGCCGTCATCTCGAAGTACCGGTTTTCATCAAAGAAGTCGGATGGGGGATATCCGGTGAAGACGCGGTTCGATTGGCCGATACCGGGGTTGCAGGAATCGATGTCGCGGGGGCGGGAGGAACCAGTTGGTCGCAGGTGGAAATGCACAGGATTGAAGACCCATACCGGGCACATATTGCCGCTGCTTTCCATGGTTGGGGTATACCCACTGCCCGGTCTATACGGATGGTTTGTGAAGCGGCGCCTAATCTGATGGTATTTGCTTCCGGAGGACTCAAAGATGGTGTGGAGGCGGCAAAATGCATCGCGTTGGGTGCGTCATTGTGCGGGTTTGCCTCACCGCTGCTGAAAACCGCGGCTGTGTCAACAGATGCGACTGTCCGGTTGATCACTGCTCTGCAACAGGAGATACGTATCTGTCTGTTCGGGTGCGGAAAGACATCGCTTAAAACTTTCCGCGGCGATCCAGCAGTTTTACAGGCAGAGGATTGAAATGAGTCTGGATGATTTTAGAATATTAACGCGTCCGTTCATCGAAGATGAGCTAAAAAAATGCCTTCAGATCAATCAGGAAGGCGTATACGAAGGTTTGCGCGCGATGATGTCCTACCATCTCGGATGGGAAGGCGAAGGCGCAGGTGAGAAGGCTCAAGGGAAGCGTATCCGGCCATTATTGGTTCTTTTAGGGACTGATGCGGCCGGGAAGGACTGGAAAGACGCCCTCCCGGCTGCCGCGGCTGTTGAACTGATACATAATTTTTCCCTGATCCATGATGACATTGAAGACCGGTCAGAATACCGGCATGGAAGGAAAACTGTGTGGGCAATTCAAGGTGAAGCCCAGGCTATTAATACAGGCGATTGCATGTTTTCACTGGCTTTTACGGCTCTTTGCCGGTCAACCGGTGAACCGGCAAATGTAATTCGCGCTGTGGATCTGTTGCAATCCACATGTGTTCAACTGACGAAGGGGCAATATCTCGATATGGCGTATGAGTCTGCCGAAACCCTTCCGGTTGACGCCTACTGGCCTATGGTCGGCGGGAAAACCGCCTCCTTGCTGGCTTGCAGTGCGGCGATCGGGGCAACCATAACCGGCGCCGACCAACAAACAGTCGATGCGTTAAAAGGTTTTGCCTGGAATCTGGGACTTGCTTTCCAGGCTCAGGATGACTGGCTGGGAATCTGGGGTGACAGCGCGCTTACAGGCAAGTCTGCGGAAAGTGACCTTGTAACCGGCAAGAAATCTTTACCCATTCTGTATGGGCTGAACACATCCGCCGAATTCCGAAGGCGATGGAATGACCGTCCGTTTTCAGTGGAAGAGACTGTAGATTTGGCCGCGATCCTGACTGAAGCTGGCGTTCAAGAATGGGTTGAGGAAGAGACTTCACGGTTGACGGCTAAGGCCAAAGAAGCCCTCGAAATTCTCCCGGAAAAAAATAAGGGATATACCGCACTTCTATCTTTGTCCGATCAATTATTGAAACGTAAAAAGTAATCGAAAATACCTGTACAAGTTCAGGTAAAAATCAGTTCAATTACTATAATGTAGATAATTCTATTACCCAACATCGAATTTTAGGGTATAGCACCGAAAGGTAAAAGTGAAATGCATAAAAAAGAAGATCTTTATGATGCCGCAGAAATTCTTTGTGATGAAGGTATTGACCACGATACGATTAAAGAATCTGTCAACGCCATATTGAAAGCCGTCGGGGAAGACCCTTCACGTGAAGGTTTATTGAATACGCCCACCCGGGTTGCCCGCAGCTATGATGAGTTGCTTTCAGGGTACCGGGTGGACCCGTATAAATTGATCAATGGCGCCATGTTCGATGTGGAATATGACGAGATGGTCATCGTCCGCGATATCGAATTTTATAGTTTGTGCGAACATCACATGCTGCCTTTTATCGGACGGGCTCATGTAGCGTACATACCGGATAAGAAAGTGATCGGCCTATCCAAGATCCCACGGATAGTGGATATGTTCTCGCGCCGGCTTCAGGTTCAGGAACGTTTGACACAGCAAATTGCCACTTTTCTGGATGAAGCGCTTCATCCCCATGGCGTGGCCGTTGTAGTAGAAGCATTGCATTTGTGTTCCATGATGCGCGGCGTGAAAAAACACGACTCGCGCATGACAACATCAGCCATGTTGGGATATTTCCGGAATAACCTGGCTACGCGGACAGAGTTTCTGGATAACATTTCGCGCAGCGCGGAACCGCTTCATTTCTAGATTGTCTGTTGAGAAAATAGTGAGAAATTCTCGATTCGAATGGCGCCGGACCCCGGCGCCATTTTATTTGCCAACGTTGATAGGTGCATACCAGTATCAGGATGAACAAAATCTGGCACCAGTTCTGAAACAGGCAGGAGGATAAATGCTGTATCCCACAAACGGGGTTCGATGACAGCTCCACCCACTAGTATCACATCAAGGTCTAAAGTTCGTGGTGCATATTTATTGGAAGTTCTCACCCGTCCCAATTTTTCTTCAATTGGACGAAGAATGTTGAATTTCAGCTCATCAGCGGAATTATTGGTTTCACATATAACCGCCGCGTTATAAAAATCGGGACCACTGGTCCCGATGGCAGGAGTCAACCATACAGATGATGATTTCACCACAGAAAGATGTTCTGACAATGCAAGCGCGCCACGGCGAATATTGTCCGCTGGATCGATATTTGATCCCAACAAGATGACGACGTCGGCCATTTCAGCAACAGCCTGTTTTACCGCACATGGTTATGACCGCATCCGTTCAATCTCCACACCAACGGAGCGGGAGAACCGCACAGCGCCCGGTTTTTCCACCCGAACCCGCACACCGGAGACATTCGGGTATTCCAGCACCATTTTGGCTATATCTTCCGCCAACGCTTCGACAGTAAATCGGCCAACTGTCGAAGCATGAGTCAAAATCTGCTTGGACACAGTTCTATAGTTTACGCTGAGTTCTACATCATCAGCCTCAGCAGCGGCTTTGATATCGGTAAAAATAACCAGGTTAAACAAGATATCCTGAGGTTGCGACCGTTCACGATCAGAAATACCGATCACGCCACGGGCTAACAGGTCTTTGATAATTATGTGGTCCATGAAACAACTCCAATAGTTAAGCGAGATGCCGGCCGCCATCCAGATGGATGATCTCTCCGGTAATATATTCAGGCCCGTCCATGAGAAACAGGACGGTTTGACTTAGCTCATCCAGGTCCGCCCAGCGTTTCATAGGAACCGGTTGGATTATTTTATCCGATGGTGAATTGTCAGCTGGAGGGAGAATTGCTCCAAGCGCGATACCGTTGACAGTGACACGCGGGGCCATGGAAAGTGCCAATGTCTTTGTCAGTGCGGCAAGGCCGGCTTTGCTTACTGTGTATGGAAGATGGTCAATTCCAGGGCGGAGGGCACGCCAGTCGAGCATCATCACGATTCGTCCGCTGGTATCCGGTTTGAGATTGTTAAAAAATGCCTGGCTTATAAAGAACGGCGCGGCAAGATTAATATCCATATGGCGCTGCCAGTTTTCAGGCGTTACATCCGGAAGTTTCAGCGGTTCAAAAATTGCCGCGTTATGAACAATTCCATAAACCGGGTTGACGATTTTTGCCCGGTTGAATACATCTGCTGCTTCATGCGGATCAGACAGGTTTGCCTGAAGTAAAGACGCGGAACCACCTTGAGAGCGGATTTCGGCGGCGGTTTTTTCGGCATCTATGGAGGAAGAGTTGTAATGCACAATGATATCTGCCCCGGCTTTCGCGAGGGTGATGGCAATATGCCGGCCCAACCGGACTCCGGCGCCGGTCACCAGGATGGTTTTACCCTGCAAACTCATACCGTGTGCTCTTTCATAAAAAAATGATCCTGGTACAAGTCTATAAGAGGGAGCGATGGGATGTCAAGCAGATATACCAGACCGGATCAGAATGCCTAGGAGTTCGGCTTCCGGGTATACCGGGTAAACAGACGGGATAATAAACTGAAAACAACGATCCCTAGCAGGCTGCACGCGAGGTCCAACCATGAACTACTGCGTGAAGCGAAAAATGATTGCGAAATTTCTTCGAGTATAGAGAAAGCCGCAAAGACTAATCCGCCACCCGGCAATGATATTCCGCCAGCGCGGAACGCCCAATCGGGAAAACTGACATTCATCAGAAAGGCCATAATGCCGTACAGAATGAAGTGACCAAGTTTGTCACCATACGGAAAATGGTAGATCAAATACATCCAATCCGGCAAAGTTCTGGTGTCGGCGCTATAAATGACATAACAGATGAACAGAAAGAAAACCAGTGTTGCAATGCGAATATATTTCATGCAATCCTTCCCTCAGTCAAGCGGGATCATGCATGAATTCTACTTCTCTTCCTGTACACCAAAAATGATGCCATTCAGCGTATTTAATGTTTGAACGCCAAACTTGCGAACCTGCTGCGGGAATGACGGTTTATTGGGTAGATTTTCCGCAATCTTGATCAAACCTGTCAATGTTTTTTGGCTGGCAACGGGTTCCCATTTCATTAAGACATTGAGAACCGTCAGATTGGCAGAAAAATCGGTATCGGTGTGATGCCATGCATTGCCATCCAGTCCGCCATTTGTCCGGTATATTTACAGCCGGAATTCATAGGCGGATACGCGTAATCTGTGACCGCGGAAATGGATTCAGCCAGGTTGATGGAATCGGCTTCAGGAGGATTGCCACCGGCGAAAATGCCCATCGCGGCGGAATGGTAATTGACCATAGCGCTGATATTGTGCGCTTTGACAAAGTCACGCAGGGCGGCCGCTTCAGGCTCAGAAAACGGTTCTGAACCGGCGCTGATCGGACGATAATTCCAACATCCGTCACGGGGCCAGTCAACCACCCAGAAAGCATCAAAATTTCGGTTGATATCTACGCCGCGTTCGTTGGTACGCCCGTCAAGATTGTGTCCGCGTTCTTCGCCATCCGGATTCAGAAGGCGGAGAATATAAAGTGTCCGGTCTCCGGGTATTACTTTCGGGTTTTTCATGATGTAGGCGATCAATTCGTCTGCTAGGGCAGTGGTATTCCATTCATTTCCGCCATGCACGCCGGCCACCATCAAACGCTCTACCGGGCCGTTTCCGAACTGCATAATTTCTATATTGTTGCCTTTTACCGATTTTCCAATAACAATAGGTCCTTTTACATACCCATTGGATTCGGTAGAGACGGCTGTGGCGGGCGAGGTGGAGGTTGAGACATCCTGAACCAATGCTGTGTCTTCTTCGGATACCGCCGCTTCAGATGGTTGTGATGAGTCAGGGGCAGAATTGGCAGCCGGCGCAGAGGGGGATACCGGAGTGTCGAAAGTCACTGTGTTGGAATCTACCTCAACCCCGGAATTGGGGTCTACCACAGGTGAATCGTCAATGATTCCTGTGTTTGCGTTCGGGTCGTTGTCAACAGGCATGGGTTGTGGCTGAACGGGTGCGGCGGCCGCTTCCTGAGTAACCTGGACTTCGGCTTCAGGTGCGGGTGCTTCCTGTTCAACCGGTTCCGATTGTTCGACAGTCGCTACCTGCGGAATTTCAGCAGGAACTTCGGCTGCTTCACGAACCGCGGCTTCTTCTACCTCTTCAGGAACAGCCGTCGCAACTGGAGTAGGGAAATAAGTTGCCATTACAGAGTTCGTGTTTACTGCGCTCTCCGGTTTTGTTTCGCCACCGGGGAACAATTCAGCCAGATTGTTTTCGATCTGGATTGAAAGCCATTGCCAGGCTTTGTCACCGGATGTTATGCCGGTGGAAAACAATCCATAACCAATCACAACGAATATCGCCAGAACCAGAATACTGCAACCAAGACCTTTGAAGGATGCGGTTTTGCGGGGTTTACGGACTGGTTTTCTGGCCAACGGAACGACGGTATTCTGCGGGCGTATGCGGTTGGCGTTCGTTTGGGCCTGGGCAGCGCGGCGATTTTGAGCCGATGCCTTGGGAAGATCGAAATCAACAGGCATGGCGGAATGGTAGTGAGGGGGCAATTCCGCCTTTTTCTGTCCGCGAAGGGCTGCTTTGCGCGCGTGTTTCTCAGCAAGAGTAGGTTCAGGACTATCATCGGGAACGTCAATCAGGGATGGAGCAGCGGTGTATACGGAATTGCGGGCCGGGACACGGGATTGAAGTGAAGAGCCGGTTAACCCGGCACGTTCAAGGCAGTAATTGCGCTTGGCCTGATTGGGCATACATTCGGCCAGCCAGCGCCACGCGTCCATATTCTCGGGGTCAAGTTCGAGAATGCGGTTCAAGTAGGCTGCCGCAGCCTGTTTATGTCCGAATTGAATGGCACGCATCGCCTGCGCAAGAAGTTCGGTGATCTCAGAATTTATGTCCGTCATAGTCAAACCGCCGCCTGAAATAGGTTTTTTCTTAACGGTTGCAAGAACGAGACCAGGGGTGCCGGGCCGGTTTTATTTCGGGTTTGACGGCAACGCGGAAGGGTCTGCCAGTTGACCGGTGAAACCTACTTTTATCAAGCGGAGGTAAGCAGCGTGGACGTTATCGAATACAGGCTGCGGGCTATGCCAACCCCTTTCAGCGTACAGGAGCATGCGTTGAAATTCTCCGGTTAATACATGGATCAAATCTGTCTCTGAAAACCCCGGAAACGGGTAATCGTTATAAGTGATCGGCGGCGAGGAGACAAAACACTGTTGGCCGGGCCAATAATGGGTGAGGGTAGCCAGGGTTCTGCGTTCCATATACGGCTTTTGTAAAACAATCAAATTCGAATGGGGAAGGTTTTCTTTGACGATCAGCTCACGGGAAAAAAAAGTGTTCTCTGCCGAATTGGTAGCCCGGATTTCAGGATGAATTATGTTTACCGGAACGCCGTTTTGTACAAGAACATCGACGAAAGCCAGTGCTTCAGGTTTGTGGTACAGATCATATGTCAGCCGGCCTACACCGCCTGACGGACATATCCATGACGCGTATCCGGCTTGGTATAAGTTAGCCGCATATTCAGCTACTCGCAGGTCATTACTGCAAAAAATCACTATTCCGTCTGCTTTTACCACCGGATTACCCAAAACAAGGTAATCCCAGAGTATTTGCGCGTCACGCTGGACATCGGGGAGTATTTCAACCATACAAGGATTTTATCTTGAACTCCGATGAATTTCTGGTCGAAGTGTGTACATACTTTCCGGAAAAAACGGCAAGCCTCGTATAATATTTGTAAAAGCTGACTATCCCCATCCGGGAGGAATTATGGGTTTTTATCTTGCAGTAAAAGAAGTTTGGCGCAACAAAGGCAGGTTCTTGCTCATCAGCATGGTGATTGCGTTGATCACCACTCTGGTCTTGTTTATTGCCGCACTCGCGGAAGGTCTGGCGCTCTCCAATCGCGAATACTTGAGCAAAATTAACGCGGAATTATTTGTCTTTCAAAAAGATGTTGACACGCTTATCGCCACCAGCCGGATTGGCCGGTCGAAGATCAACGACGTGCGGCGTGTGGAGGGTGTCAAAGCGGTTGGCGCCATCGGATTTGCCACCGGGGCATATATCTATCCGGATGGCCGTCCATCAGTGAACATTTCTCTGATCGGCATCGAACCGGACAGCCCGGGAATGCCCCCGGTGTTGGCTGGCCGGACGATCAACACATTGAAAGGCAATGAGGCGGTTATCGAATCGAAATTTGTGGAACGTCTAGGCGTAAAAATTGGTGATGAAGTAACAGTCAAGACGATTCAAGGAACGAAGGAAAAATACTATACATTGCAGGTGGTAGGAAGTACGGATGGTGCGCAATACCAGTACGCCCCGACCATGTTCCTGCCATTTAAGACCTGGGACAATATTAAGCCCCAGGGACAAAAAACAGGTGATGCAGGCGAGTTGACTTCCAATATCATCGCGGTAAAGCTGGAGGATCCCAGCCAGGAAGAACTTGTCGCGCAGCGGATCCAAAGCCAGGTTGAAGGTTTGGAAGTAATTAATAAAACAGCCACAATTGATGCTGTACCTGGCTATAAGGTTCAGCAAAACACGCTAAATACTCAGCAGGCATTTACCCTGTTGATCGGCGTGCTGGTTATCGGTGGATTTTTCCAGATCCA
>CAYQTY010000037.1:16408-16619 GCA_964420535.1 uncultured Leptolinea sp.
GAGTTTTGAAAGCTATTGGTACTTCTGACTTTATTGTGGCGGTTTCAGTGATTGCCCAGATCATTGTGGTGACAACGTTCGGCGTTTTTCTTGGCGCAATGGTAACCCTGCTGCTTTCGGTAGCTTTGCCCGCGGGGATCCCCATCGTGTTCAATGGCAGTTCAGTATTGATCGCTATTCTGGCCTTGCTGGCTATTGGCCCGGTGGGCGG
>CAYQTY010000038.1:0-16601 GCA_964420535.1 uncultured Leptolinea sp.
TGCGGCCGAGAACCTGGTTAAATGATTCAATGAGTTCACCCACTTCATCATCACGCACGCCGGTGACTTGAATACGGCGCGACAGGTCGTCAGCTTTTGTGATCTGGGTAGCCACCCGGGTGACTGTTGCCAGGGGTGCCAGAGCCTGGCCGTTGACGAACCAGGTCATCACACCGGTTAAAACCATGGAAAGAACGGTCAATAAGATCAATACTCCGGCTAGTACCTGCAGGGTGGCATCAAACAAGTTGAGATTACGTCCGATTTGAAGCAATCCGGCAGGACCGCGCACGTTTATTAACGGGACGGTCAAAACACGCATGTGCTTTCCTACGTCGCCGGTAGTATTAAATACTGGAAGATCGGACCGTAATTTCGCACGGTCGAGCGGATCTGTATCACCGGCCGGCCTGGCCAGTTGAAGGAATCGGTCGTTCCCCCAGACCTGGAAAACAATGTTTTCATCGGGTGTAAATGTATTGGCAGAGCGGGCGTCAAACCGGCCGTTCGCGTTGACCCGTAATTGTGCGATCAGGTCGTTGGCATTTTTTGCCAGCATGGAATCCATCTGATCCAGCAGTGTAATGGAAACCAGACTGTACGCCAGCGAACCAAAGAGCAAGAGAACACCCCCCAGCACCAGCGTGTAAAGTAGTGAGAGGCGTAAGCGCAGCGACATCAGGGAGTTTCGCGCAGCACATAACCCACACCGCGCACGGTATGGATCAGCCGCATTTCATCGCCCTCTTCCAGTTTTTGTCTTAAGTACCGGATATACACATCCAGCACGTTAGATTCTCCGCCAAAGTCATATCCCCATACCCGGTCAAAGATCATCTCGCGAGTAAGCACCTGCCGGGGATGCCTGAGGAAAAGCTCCAGCAGGTCGTATTCTTTGGCGGTCAGTGATATTTGCCGGTTCTTCCGGCTTGCCTGACGGGTGGATGTATCCAGCTCCAGATCCATAAAGGAGAGGACTTGAACGCGTTCTGTCTGGGTTCGGCGCAACAGGGCGCGGACATGCGCCAGCAATTCATCGAGTTCGAAGGGTTTGACCATGTAATCATCCGCGCCGGAATCCAGCCCGTGGATACGGTCAGACACGGTGTCTTTTGCGGTCAACATCAATATCAAATTATTTCCGCTGCCGGCACGCAGTCTCTGGCAGACTTCCAGACCGTCCATACCGGGGAGCATCAAATCCAGAATGACCAGGTCCGGATGGTTATCACGAGCCATCACAAGTCCGGATTCACCATCCAGAGCAGCGTCCACCTGGTACCCTTCAAAGGTAAGACCCCGGCGGAGCACCTTGACGATCGCTTCATCGTCTTCAATGATCAAGATGCGTTCTTTCATAAACCCTCCTCCTGAATACTATAACATACCCGGTATGTGCGTGTCGGGATATTCATGGAAGTTGATAGATTTGATAACTTTCACCGAATGTTTGAACAAGTGTTACCTGCTGCAATAAATCCTTCAGAGCCTGGATCTCGACCGCCGGATGATGAGGGTCTTTTCCGTCAGCCAGGAAATCCATGCCAGCCTGGTTTATTAATAAATAATTGTACCCGTTCTGTTTCCAAAGTTCTAACTCAGTTACAGCGTTTGCTTTTGCTGTCAAACGGCTGATCTTCCAATGGTCCAGAATTTCATCGGGGTCACAATTCGGAATACAGGCTAATCCGCGCGGCTCATACAGGAATAGAGTCTTGGACCCTGTAGGCAGTTCTTTCACAGCCCGCGCGGCAGGCGCGTACCAGCCCAGGTTCAGGTCCAAATAGTCATTTTCGGAGGAGAAACCTGTGGTCACCCTTAGGGCATCCTGTTTTATCGTTTGTAACACCAGATTAACCATGGATAATCCCAGCGACAGGATAATCATGGCGCCAAAAACACGTGAAAGGCGGATAGTCTGCCAGCGGGTCCCGCCAATTGCGTCCCATCCCAGGGCAGCCAGAATGGCAAAAGCCGGGAAAATTGCGAAATACATACGGGTCTGAATAAGATAGCCGCTGAGGCGGTTACCAATTCCCCACATTACCCAGAGGGAGAGAAAAAAGATGACACCCAGGCGCAGGGAGTTCTTCTCGGCTACAGTCAGCGCGCGCTGTCTCAATACATTTCCCAATGCCAGAATAAGCAGGAGAGGACCGATTGAGACGCTGTATCCTTCGGCTGATTCCAATCCCCAGAGGGTGGCCCTGATGGGTAACAGAAAGCCTTCCCACCATTCTCCATAGGGTTCAGCCCCCTGATACACGCTTAACCTGATCTTGTCCATTTCCGCGGCTGGAAAGAAGAACGGGTAGACCGGACTGCCGGTGATGATCAAGTCGCGCGCCAGCCAGACAGAAGGAAACACAACCGCTCCGGCACAGAAGAACAGCACCTTTTTCGCCAATGACATGCCGGTCAACCGCAAGTTTCGCGCGCTGACATAAAGCACGGCAGACAGTCCGCATAGAAAGAGAATACCGCCTGTGTATTTTGTGGTGAAAGCTAATCCCGCAAAGATCCCTGCCAGAGTTAAGGATGTGGTCTTTTGCGTGTTTAACCAGGCTTGAAGGCTTATCAGGCAGCATACCCCGAAAAACAATCCCGTCCAATCGATATACGCCCACGAGAGCGATGAGGCAAACGTCTCGCCGGCCAGCAGGCAGGCTGCCGCGACCCAGCCGATCCGGTTTCCGGATTGGAATCCAGTAAAAAAGAAACCTACCATGCCCAGAATGGCTACCAGCCCGATCATCCATCCCGTGACGGCCGCCGTCGGCAAACCGCCATACAGCATTGCCAGGGTGTAGATCATTTCGGTGCATTGCGGCATGCCGGTCATTACCAGCCAGGGAATGTGCGTGATTCGGCCCTGCTGGATATAGGTTTGGGGCATCACCAGGTGATACATCAACGCGTCATAGTGGAACGGCGGGGCGAGGGCGGAGATCAGTGACGCTGTAATAATCACCAGCATGAAAAAAGCCAACCACTTTTCAAATATCCCGGTTGTTGATCGCATTTCATGGAGGGAGCCTGAAATCTGACGGATCCACTGGAGCACCGAACGGTACAGAAGTCCGCAGGTCGCCAGAGGGATAATACCCAGCGTGATCCAGTTGACACCAAGTGTTGAACCGGTCACCAGAATATAAATAGACAGGATGCCCAGCCCCAACCCGGCCTGGATCACGGCGGAAGAAAGCGGATTTTCATCAACGTGAATCCCGGTGCGGTTCCCGATACCTCCAGCCAGAACCAAAACGAACATACTGACAAGGATCCGCCAGATCGCGAGCCCTAGTGCGGCCGCGGATTCAGGTGTGACCGGTTTATGCACGATGAAATAACCCGCCAAAACCAGCAGAGCGAACAAAAGAATTAAAACGGTTCGAAGGTTGGATCGTGAATCGTCATTTTGCCGGGGCATAAATTGATTATAGACCAGGATAGCCTGATGAAATCAAATATTAACCCGCTTCAAATAACTATCCATCGGACGGTGAATTATTTGTTTGTCTCTCGAGAATTTTCAAAAACTCATCCACCACTACCGGGTCAAAATGACTGCCGCTGTTTTCACGCAGATACGCGATGACCTTTTCCTGCGGCCAGGCTTTGCGGTATGGGCGGTCGGTGGATAACGCGTCGTACACATCAATCACAGAGAACATCCGCGCCGGCAGTGGGATCTCTTCACCTGAGAGGCCGCGCGGATATCCTGTCCCGTCCCAGCGTTCGTGGTGACAGTAGGGAATATCCAGTGATCTCTTCAGGAATTTGATCGGGGAAAGCACCTCAAACGCGGCCACCGGGTGCATGCGCATTTGAACCCATTCATCATCGGTTAATGGTCCTGGTTTATTCAGGATACTATCCGGAACCGCAACTTTACCGATATCATGCAGCAGCGCACCTCGGCGGATGAAGACCAGGTCTTCATCGGTGTAACCCATTTCACGGGCCAGTTCTATAGTCAACCGGGTGGTGCGTTCACTGTGCTCTTCTGTTTCGGCATCGCGATAGTTCAAGGCTTTTGACCAGCCTTCGATGGTCGCTTCATACGCTTCCAGCAGGTCGGCATTGGATTGCTTCAAATTACGAAGCATTTCAAAGTTATCAAGGGCGATAGCTGTTTGCGCTGCCAGGTTATAAAAGAAATCGAGCCAGTGTTGTTCGGGAGTCAGAGGCTCTTTCAGGTAAACGCGGAAAAGCCCTTTCACCTCGGCTTTTGCCACCAGCGGCAGGCCGAAACAGGCGCTGAATTGATCATCTTTGGGGAATGATAGGCGTGATCCGGAACGCCGCACATTAAGGTTTTCCGGAATGTGCACCGAAAACTCCTCCACCAGTTCCCAGTCTGTCATATCTGCCGCCATCGGGAAGTGGACATCTTCAGGGATCACGCTTTGAAACCCGGATTGTACCGCCGTGTGAAGCATATTGAAACGCGGGTCATATAACTCTATACTCACGGCGTCAATACGCAAGTGTTTTTTGGCCAGATTGCCGATGATATTTAAGGTAGCCTGCAGATCAAGATTTGAACTGATAGCGAGGTCAATGGTGCGAAGAGCGGAGAGTTCTTCCACCTGCTGGGTGATACGGGCGCGGTTGGCGTATTGTTCGGTGATATCTTCCAGGAGGATTAGGGTATTTGGTTCGTCACCGGGATTGTTCCTGATGGGTGAAGCCACAAACCTCTCCCAGAAGGGTTCCCCGTTTTTCTTGTTGTTTCGCGTTTCACCACGATACGGCATTCCATTGATCAATGCGTTCTTGATCAATTCCAACTCTTCCGGTTGAATGGAATCGGGGACCAACATACCGAGGGGTTTACCGATCAATTCACCGGGTTTATATCCGAATATTTCTATACATCCGTTGTTGGCATACTCAATAAGGCCATTCCCATCGGAAATAATGATACCGATGGGATTCTGTTCCACTGCCTGGCTTAGCTTATCAAGTTGGCTCTGGATTGCTTTTTTCCCGGTGATATCTTCCACAAATCCTTCCATGGATTCAAGGTCGCCGGAAGCGTTCCAAACACCCCAGATATGTAAATCACCATAAAAAAAGGAACCATCCTGTTTCAGGAAACGGGTCTCGAGGTGAACGGATTGATGGTCGCGGATTTTTTCTGATATCAGGTGGATATCGTTGTCGTTGGAAAAAAGAGATCCGGCATCTTTGGTGAATTCTGACATCATGGATTCGCTGGAAGAATATCCAAACATCTTTGCCATGGCCGGATTTGCCTCTACCAGATATCCCTGCGGCGTTACCTGGAATATGCCCAGCAGAGAATCAGCAAACAGCCGGTAGAATTTTTCCTGGCTTGCCAGTTTGGCAAAGGTTTCATTCTCCAGAGTAATGCGGCTATCTTCCAGAGAACTGGCCATGCGGTCAAGTATGACGGCAAGTTCCCCGATCTCATTCTTTTGATCTTCCAGATTGGTACGAACATTCAAATGACCTTCCGCCAGTTGGGTGGCGGTGTGAGTCAATTTCGCCAGCGGTTTTGATATTGTCATGTCTACGCCGGTATAGGCCAGTATCAAAATGATGAGAGTCATTAATGCAATGATGGCGATATTGCCGCTGGTTAGTTGTTTTACCTGGTCAATGAACGTATCATTCTGAAAATGTACGGCCATTAAATAACGCGGATTTTGTCCCTGAGGTATTGTCCAGAAATCTACCAATTTATTATTGGAAGATATGGTGATCTTCTGCCGGGTCAGGCGTTGATCTTCTGGCAGTTTTTGAAGTTGCTCCCCCAGTTGGTTGTATATACCAGATGCACTGTTTGTCTGTGGATAAATAATTTTCCCGTCTGAATTGATTAATAAAACATCTGAGTTTGCCGGAAGTTGCGCTCTGGAGATGACGCTGGAAATTTTGGTGGGAGACATAATCCCGACAATCGTGCCGTTAATTTCATCGTCTCGGTCTCTAATCGGGAGAGCCGTAAACAGAAATATATTCAAACCGTCCGGGGTGGTGGAAATTTCATCGAAAGTAAAGTCTTCCGTTCCGGATAATTCTGAAAAAAAGGAATCCGGAATATGATCCCGCAGGCTCTTAAATCCGTTGTTGGAACAGGTTATCTCCCCTTTTTTGTCGACCAAAAACAGGTGTTCAAACACCATTTCTTCTCTGACAAGCCGGTCGAGCAACCGGTCGCACACATCATCACCGGGTAAGAATTCATCATTTGCCGCGGCTGCTTCCAACGATGACCTGGCATCAAACTGTAAAAATTTGAGCATGCCGCCGAGCATATTAAGGGAGCTTGTCTGGTAATTAACGGTTTGAGCCCTGTATTGTTCAATGATCCGGGAATAGAAAACGACAGTCAACCCGACTGTTGGGATCACAAAAATGAGAATGAGCGCGATCAGTTTTGCCCGCAGTGACATAAGATCGATCTTTTCCTATGAACCAGGTCTTAAAAAAGCCAGTCCATTCTTTTTGGAAATAGAAAAACCCCGGCTGAAAATAAACCCATTTCCGGTGATTAAGTTCCTTCTAATAGTAGTGTGACTCTGGTAGAAATCCCTTAAAAAACCAGTAAAAATACCCGAATTCCAAAAAAGATTCACGCTTTTTTTATTCTTTTCGTCATGTTGACAGACCAAAGGCCGGTAAGTATTCTAGTACTATAGAATCATCATAAGTGTACAGGGAGATAGTTATGCCATCACAAGACGAAATTCTTGCGGTCATTCTGGGTGGTGGACGGGGAAGCCGGCTTTATCCGTTGACAAAAATGCGTTCAAAACCGGCCGTTCCTATGGCGGGGAAATATCGCTTGATCGACATTCCGATCAGCAATTGCATTAATTCGGGGATTTTCCGGATTGCCATTCTCACCCAGTTCAATTCTGTCTCTCTCCACCGTCACATTTACCGGAATTATCAATTTGATAATTTTCACACCGGATGGGTCCAGATCTGGGCTGCTGAACAGACCATGCAAAATGCAGACTGGTACCAGGGGACGGCTGACGCGGTTCGAAAACAACTGGGCGAAATTCAGTCATCCCGCGCGAAACATGTGCTGATCCTGGCGGGCGACCATCTGTACCGGATGGATTACGCGGCTATGGCGAGTTTCCACATGGAACACAACGCGGATATTACTGTGGCCGTACAACCGGTTGCCAAAAATGAAGCCAACCGGTTCGGGATTTTGAAACGCAACCCGGAATACCTTCTAACCGAGTTTGCTGAGAAACCCCGGGATCCGCGTCTGCTGGAAGAACTGGTAAGCCGTGATGATCCAGAAAAACCGTATCTGGGGTCTATGGGTATTTATCTATTCAAAACCAATGTTTTGCTGGATCTATTGAATAATTACCCGCTTGATGATTTTGGCAGCCATGTTATTCCGCAGGCTATCACCACCCATACCGTTTATGGATTTGACTTTAACGGTTATTGGGAAGATATTGGAACAATCCGATCCTTCTACGAGACCAATCTGGCCCTCACCCGAACAAACCCACCCTTTGATTTCTATGATGCCACAGCCCCTATTTATGGCGGCACTCGCTTCTTGCCCTGCACAGTGGTGCACGACAGCCAGATCACCAATGTGTTACTTGCTGAAGGCAGCACGATCACAAATGCAGAAATTCATGATTCAATCATTGGGCTGCGCAGTCAGATCGCGAGAGGGGTAAAAATTGAGAATAGCATCATCATGGGAGCCGATTATTTCACGAATCCGGAGATTGACGGGAAACGTCCGGTACCCCTGGGCATTGGCGAGAACACGCAAATTGAAGGGGCCATTGTAGATAAAAACGCGTGTATAGGTAAGAACGTGGTCATCCGTTCTTTCCCCAGAGGCACGGACCTCGATTCTGAAAATTGGGTGGTACGAGACGGGATTGTCGTGATTCCCAAGAATGGAATATTAATGGATGGCACTTATATAGGCCCCGGATCAAAAGACTAGGTGAGCGAAGGAATTATCTGATTTTCATATCACACAGTAAGCGAATTTTCTGTTACAAGATAGGACGATATTAACCGGAGCAGCCGCTTCGGTTATGAAGTAATGACTTTTCAGAACGAGGGATCAATAATGGCAAAGGATATTAAGGAACCGGCATTACCAAGTGAAAAAGCGTCATCGTACAGCATGTCGACCATAGAAGAGACCCTAAAGGGTCTTGGCGTCGATCTGGAGAAAGGTCTTTCTTCAGCGGAAGTGATTGGCCGCACAGAAAAGTACGGCCCCAATCAATTGCAGGAAGCCGCCAAACGGACATTCCTGCAAATGGTTATTGACCAGTTGAAGAGTTTTGTCATCATCCTCCTGATCGTTGCCGCGGCCATTTCGGGCATTCTGGGTGAATGGGTCGATGCCATCGCGATCCTGCTGATTGTTGTTTTGAATGCTGTGATGGGTGTGGTTCAGGAATCACGTGCGGAAGAGGCTCTTGCTGCTCTGAAGAAAATGGCTTCTCCTGAAGCACATGTAATTCGAGATGGAAAACGTCTCTCGATTCCTGCCAGTCAACTGGTTCCGGGTGACGTGGTTTTCCTGGAAGCCGGCAATTTCATTCCGGCTGACCTGCGCCTGGCGGAAGCTGTGAACCTGCGGGTGGAAGAAGCCGCCCTTACCGGCGAAAGCCTGCCCATTCAGAAAAACGCGGAAATGGTGTTGAAAGGCGAAGTTCCCCTGGGAGATATGGCGAACTGCGCTTTTATGGGGACAATGGTTGCCTACGGGCGCGGTATCGGCCTTGTCACATCAACAGGTATGTCTACCCAGTTGGGGCAGATTGCCACCATGCTGCAGGAAGTGGAAGCGGAGGAAACTCCCCTGCAGCGCAAACTGGACGATCTCGGGAAAACCCTCGGGTATGCCTGTATCGCAGTTTGTGTTCTGGTTTTTGTTACCGGTGTTTTGCGCGCCGGTGATATTGCGAACCTGGATGCCAAGCACTGGGTTGAGCAGTTCATGGTAGCTGTCAGTCTGGCGATTGCCGCGGTTCCTGAAGGGCTGCCGGCCATTGTGACCATCAGCCTGGCGCTGGGTATGCGCGAGATGGTCAATCGCCACGCGCTCATCCGCCGGCTTTCCTCTGTTGAAACCCTCGGTTCTGCCACCGTCATCTGCACCGATAAGACCGGCACCCTTACTCAAAATGAGATGACCGTCACCCGCCTGTGGGTTGACGGCGAATTCTTTGAAATCACCGGCACCGGTTATGATACCGAAGGTAAGTTCCTCGTCAACGGCAAAGAAGTTGGCCTTGAGAAATACCCCGGTGTTAAGACCGCTCTGTGGGTGGGCATGTTAAACAATGACGCCCACCTGGAACACGCCGATACTGACGGTGAAAATGGAGTACACATTATCGGTGATCCCACCGAAGCTTCGTTGCTGGTCGCCGCTGCCAAAGCGGGCGCCCTGACAGGTGATTCAAAGAAATTCCCGCGAACGGCAGAAATTCCGTTTGATTCAGACCGCAAGCGCATGGTCACACTGCATAATGCGATGCAGGCTACAGAAGAGGATTTCTCTCCGTATTACCACCCCAGTGCTGGAGAACGGTATGTTGCCGCGGTAAAAGGCGCGCCGGATATTGTCCTCTCGCTCTGTAAGACCGTGCAGTCAATGGATGACAAACATGCCCGTCCGTTGACGGATGATATGAAAGCGCAAATCCTGGCGGCCAATGACAGCATGACCAAAGACGCCCTTCGGGTGCTGGGTCTGGCGTACCGAACCGTGGATGCCCACCCTGACCAGGAAAATATGACTGCCCTGGAAGAAGACCTGACATTTGTCGGCCTGATCGGTATGATCGATCCTCCGCGCCCCGAAGTCAAACCGGCGCTGCTCAAAGCCCGCGAAGCCGGTATCCGCACGGTGATGATCACCGGCGACTACCCGAACACCGCCCGCGCCATCGGCGAATCCATTGGCTTGATCGAAACCGGTCACTCTGTGTTTACCGGCGCGCAGATCACCGAGTTAAGTGATGAAGAACTACGGAAAGCCGCGTTGACCACAGACGTTTACGCCCGGGTTTCACCTGAGCACAAGATGCGCATTGTTGACGCGCTGCGCGCCAACGGCCAGGTTGTCGCCATGACCGGCGACGGCGTAAATGACGCCCCGGCTATTAAGCGCGCCGATATCGGTGTTGCCATGGGCATTACCGGAACCGATGTGGCCAAACAAACCGCCGATATGGTTCTGACGGATGATAATTACGCCAGTATCGTTGCCGCGGTTGAACAGGGCCGCGTGATCTACAGCAACATCCGCAAATTTGTCTACTTCCTGATCTCCTGCAATATGGCAGAGATCCTGATCATCTTCATTCCCACCATGCTTGGCCTGGGTTCCCCGCTCACAGCCATCCAGTTGCTATGGTTGAACCTGATCTCAGATGGCGCGCCCGCTCTGGCTCTGGGTACCGAAAAAGGTGATCCTGACCTGATGAGTCAGAAACCCCGCCCGGCAACCGAACCGATCATCAACAAGAAAATGGCTATTGGCGTCGCCATCCAGACTGTGGTTGATACCGCCACAACCCTGGCAGCGTATGTCATTGGTTTCCTCATGGTAGAAGGCCAGACCCTGAACATGATCTTTGATCGCTCCGCTGATTTTGATATGGCCCACACAATGGCTTTTGTGACCCTCAGCCTTTCAGAACTGGTCCGCGCGTATGCTGCCCGCTCCGAGCGTTACTCAGTCTTCAAGATTGGCGTATTCTCCAACAAGTGGATGAATATCGCGGTGGTGGTCTCGTTTGTGCTGGTGATGCTGGTGGTATACGTACCATTCCTCAATCCCATCTTCAATACCCAGCCGCTGCTGTGGATCGAATGGGTAGAGATCATTCCATTGTTCGTTATCCCCTTCATCGCCGCGGAATTGATCAAGAAATTTGTTTTCAGCCGTAAATAGACCGAAAACAAACCGGATTAAAGCAAAAAGGTCGGCATTGCGCCGGCCTTTTTTATTCCAACAGGCTTTTTATAGGGGCGTAACTTCTACGGTGAATGGCAGATACCCCCAGGCTAGCAAGGGCTCTTTGGTGAGTAGAGGTTCCATAACCTTTGTGACGGTCAAACCCATAGCCGGGATACTCTTTTTCCAGTGTTTGCATTAAATGATCACGCGAAACTTTTGCCAGTACAGAAGCAGCCGCGATACTGAGCGAGCGGGCATCGCCTTTGATCAGGCAGGTCTGCGGGATATCAACATCCGGTAATTTGACGGCATCGATCAATAGATGGTCAATCGAATGGTTTAAACCTGTCACAGCCCGTGTCATCGCCAGACGGGTGGCCGGTACTATACCGATACTGTCAATCTCATCGTATTCCGCCCAACCGATGGCAACAGCAACCGCATTGAACGTAATTGCTTCTGCCCATTTTTCGCGTTGGGCGGGTGACATTTTTTTTGAATCCCGGACGCCGCGCAAGACCCCGGCGAGATCATCTTGATCGAGTGGAAGAATCACAGCCGCCGCGGTGACGGGTCCCGCCCACGCGCCGCGACCTGCTTCATCAATCCCCGCGATAAATTTTTCACCTGTCTGGTTGAGATCGTTTTCAAATGACAGATCCGGCCAGGCCGGGGCTGTGACCTTAGCGGACCGGGGGGCCATATAAACCCTGCCGGGCGTTGCGGCGGATGATCAACAGGTCTACCGCCATGCGCATGGAATCGTCCAGCAATCTAACCCGGCTATCCGGGTTGAAGTACCAGGGGACCGGTATCTCAGCTATGGAATACCCACAACGGCGGGCAATATACAACACTTCCACATCAAATGACATACCATTCAACGTTTGTCTGGCAAAAACATCTACGGCGCAACGGGCAGAAAAGAGCTTGAAACCGCATTGCGAATCTTGAATGCCGGGTAAAACCGCCCATCTGACCATGGTATTAAAGATACGGCCGATAAAGTGGCGATAAGCCGGTTCGTTATAGCGCACGGCTCCCGGCGCCTCACGTGACCCGATGACCACATCGATGTTATTTTGTTGCGGAGGCAGAAAGCGCGAAATTTCGTCAACCGGCATCGAGAAGTCAACATCACAAAAAATACGGTAGTCTCCGCGGGCTTTTAGCATCCCGCTGCGTACCGCCAGCCCTTTTCCGCGGGCTTCTTCGTGAAAAACTTGAAAACCCGGATGGTTCACGCAGAATTCTTTGGCAATTTGCAGTGAATTATCGCTGCTGCCGTTTTCTACGATCAAAACTTCACTCTGATATGACTGGCTGTTAATAAAGCAATCTACCTGCTCCAATGTTTTTGGGAGGCGGTTTTCTTCATTATGAACGGGAAGAATAATGGATAAATACGGGGACGATCCAGTAGCGGTCATCTCACCCCATCCGGAAAAGTTGCATTTGGAAGGTATGAGTCAGACAGGGAGCCATTACTGATAAATCTGGATTAAAACGTAAAACGTTTAATCCCTTCCGAATCATATTACACGGCCGGGCTGTCCAGTTTGAACGTACTGGCATGCATTGAAATTCGTTCACCCACATAAAACTTTGCCCGTCCGTAATTCTTGATTGATCTGGTCTCTTATGAAAGATAATCCGGCTTGAAAATGGCGGCTCAATCGATCAATCGCGCCTGTTTCAGGCAACTCCCGGATGTTTTTTGGATAATCTCGATTGAACCGTCAATCTCTCTTTGAAATTGTTGTGTCTGATTGCCGAAAAAACAGTCGGGGTGGGCGGACTTGAACCGCCGACCCCCGCGTCCCAAACGCGGTGCGCTGCCAACTGCGCTACACCCCGGCTGTTCGAGTATAATCCGTGAATCGCAACAACGTCAAGGAAATATTTCAGTGAGTGCTCTGCTCGCGATTCTAGGGAAAAAAAATACCAAACAGGTTATTGCGCGAACGTTCTTGGCTTTCGCGCTTCTTTTGTTGTTGACTACCGCATGCACACCATATACTGCCAGCGCCGATGTGGTTGACCCAGTGGTAACCGGAGTAGTATCCACAGCCGTGCAAACCGCCAAACAAAGGGCACTGGAACCTTCACCCAGTGTGACACCGAAGCCGGATCCTACGCCTACCATAACCCCGACCGCAATTATTTGTACAGAATCCAGAGGGACGATCATGGATATGAACGTCCCTAATGATGTGCTTTCACACGATCTGAAAGTTAAGATCTATTTTCCACCATGCTATGACGAAAATCCCAAAACACCATATCCGTATGTGGTAATGATTCACGGTATGCTGTATACCGATGATCAATGGGATAGACTGGGAGCAGATGAGGCCGCGGATGAATTGATCACTTCAGGCGAAGCTCCGCCGTTCTTGATCCTGATGCCTCTTGAAGAACAGTCCACTGCCAACCCGTTTGAAGACGGATTTGGTGATGCCATAACAGACGGCCTGATACCATGGGTGGAACAGAATTTTCCGGTTTGTTCAGACCGGTCCTGCCGGGCTATCGGTGGATTATCCCGGGGGGCAGGATGGGCTATCCATATCGGTTTATCAAAACCAGAATACTTCGGCGCGATTGGCGCGCACAGTCTGCCAATTTTTATCGGCGATCTGGCTTCCACGCCGCGCTGGCTTTCTGCTATTAAACAGGCTGAAATGCCGCGGGTCTACATCGATATTGGCATTGGAGACGGCGGCATGACACAGGCTACCCAGTTTGAACAGATTTTGACAGTATATAACGTGCCACATGAGTGGTACATTAACAATGGTGAGCATACCGAAGGTTACTGGTCAAGCCATGTGAAAGAGTATATGCGCTGGTACGCATCAGGGTGGAAGGCGCCGGAACCCCCGTTGGTATTGAACTAATCGCCCAGATTGGTGCCCACATTGCGGGCGCTTCTGATCCAGGGGTGATCCTGAGGGACGACATTACGCTTCCCTACGATCGTGGAAAGCTCAACCGGTTCTATACCTTCTCCGCGGGCGGCTACCATTACACCGTATGTTTCCTGATTGATCATTTCAACTGCGGCTGTTCCCAGCCGGGTAGCCAGAAGCCTATCGTACGCTGATGGTGTGCCGCCTCGCTGCACATACCCGAGAATAGTCACCCGTGATTCAAGGCCGGTGAGTTGTTCTAATTCCTGCGCCAGCCGGATCGTGCTGGTAGCCTGGTTCTGGCGGAAAGCCAGCATGCGGGCTTCTACTTTTTCTTTCTCACCCGATTTCTTCGCCTGAGCCAGTTCTTCGGATATCTGAAGAAATTCTTCGCGGTCCTTGCGATTCATGGCGCCTTCAGAGACTGCCACAATACTGAACCGCTTGCCTCCGCGGCTGCGGGCCAGAATGGCTTCGGCAATAGATTGGGCTTCGTAGGGTATTTCCGGAATCAGAATGACATCCGCGCCGCCGGCAATACCTGCCCCGAGCGCCAGCCATCCTGTATTGTGTCCCATAATTTCAACCACGATGATCCGGTGGTGACTGTGAGCCGTGCTGTGCAGCCTGTCAACGGCATCAGTGGCAATACTCAGGGCGGTATCAAACCCGATGCTGTGGTCAGTACCGAACAGGTCGTTGTCGATCGTTTTTGGGATGGTAACGACATTGATCCCTTTTTTCATTAGTTTAGCCGCGCTCTTGTGTGTGCCCCCTCCGCCAATGCAGACCAGTACATCAAGGTGATGGCGATTGTAGTTTTCCACCATGGTGTCGGTCATATCCAGGAATTGCCCGCCCATGGGCATGTTGTTGGGTTTATCACGGCTGGTTCCCAGTATTGTTCCGCCGCGGGTAAGGATCCCCGATAGGTTGGCGCCATCCAGGCGGATGGTGCGGTTCTGCATGAGGCCGCGATAGCCTTCATAGAAACCAATAATCTGCATACCGTAACCATCAATGGCAGCTTTACCCAACCCGCGAAGGGCCGCGTTTAAACCGGGAGTGTCGCCACCCGCCGTCAATACACCAACAAGCTTGGTCATACTACCTCCAGTAAAGGAATAGACAATCAGTATAACTGAACCGGCCGCAGCTATCAATGACAGGCTGCGGCCGGAAGAACGATCAGGCTTACTGGATTAAGCGATATAGTTTATTGTTTCGGCTGGAAACTCTGGGCCAGGCCGGGCATCAGACCGCCGGGTTCGAATCCGGATGGAATGCGCGCGGTGTTATCTACACCCCAGACGCCTTTGATGGGATATGTATCTTTATCTTCCTTCAACGGCGAGCCTGCATCTGCTTTGGTGAAATGATCATTGAATTCAAATTTTGTTAGATCCTGAATACCTACCAGCGCCCAGGGGAACCAGAGGAATTTACCTTTGGCGCCGCCGATGAAGCTACTCTTGAAAGCGATATCAATGCATTTCGGGTCATCAGGCGATACTCTGGCCCACGCCAGATTGGGATCATCACCTTTGCCGGCATTGAACACCTCGGTATCATATCCTTTACCTTCCGCGAGGTTTGTGTCAGGAAGAACCGGTTTTGAACCGCCCAGGTTGTTGTCAGAATTGGACATAACCATAACGCCTTCGGTAGCCCATTCTGTTCCGGCGGGAATGCCGGTCAACAGAATGAATTCGCCGCGGCTGTCGAGGTCGGTATCCATCTCAAGGCCGTACAGCGGTTTGCTGTCTTTACCATCAGCTACGGGCGCGGCCGTATAAATTTTGACATATACCCAGTTGGAGTCTTCACGGGTCATGAGGATCTTTGCCAGATCCATGTATGGCAGGTACCCCATGTTCTGGTCAAACGGCCTTTCATACCAACCGAGGTTGAAAACATCGCCGCCGAATGCGAATTTCTCGCCGGCTGTTTTCTCGTTGGTCTGATCATGGACCGTTTGAACTTTAATGTTTGGAATATCTCCGGGTTTATTCGGGTCGCTATCCGCGGCAAATACTGCCTGACTGGAGCTCCCCAATGCCAGAGCGAGAAGTGTGATGATGGCCACAAAGCTCATGAATCTGAAATTCTTATGTTTCATGTAGTCCTCCCAATTTTTGAAAAGAACAGGAATCCAGTAGAGCTTTATCAGGTTACGTAGAATCGAGTTAACTATCCATTAAAAATAAGTTAATCCTATCTAAATAACCCGATTTACCGCAATTCTACCTCTGGATTCTTTTGGTTTAATGCCGAATAGAGCATCTACAACTGAATATAGAATAAAAAAGATATATAAGCAAGTGGTTAAAAGCTTCTATTCAATCAAAATAAAAGCATTTAAATGGTTGTCTGGATATATTTTGATAATAAATCCAGAGAAGCAGTTCTCTTTGGGACGGAGACACTGATAGTCAAAGAATTATTAGAAAATTTCTATCACAGGATAATACTCTATGGAGGACAAACGCCCTGTTCCGCACCGGAAGGAGTCAAACCGGATAATCCCTTGCAGGTATTATCAATACCATATAGTTCTTTTAAGGGATAATCTGAATCACCTGCGATGGCTGATCCGGCTGCTGACGAGGAATAATAGTCATTTAAATCGAACTGGCTGGGCGGGAACGGTTGACTCTCGGCAAATGGCTGCCAGGTAAATTTGGAATCCTTGCCGCCCAACAGGTCTTCATGGATCGCGATTTGAATACCCTTGCCCG
>CAYQTY010000039.1:0-14706 GCA_964420535.1 uncultured Leptolinea sp.
TCCTCGGTGACAGAAGGAATGCAGGTTCGATCAACCGGGCGTATCGCATCTGTACCGGTGGGCGACGGACTTGTCGGCCGGGTGGTCAACGCGCTGGGTGAGCCGGTGGATGGCAAAGGTGCGCTGGATTACAGCCGTTTCATGCCTATCGAACGCATTGCGCCTAACGTAATTGAACGCCAGGATGTGGATACACCGGTGCAGACTGGTATCAAAGCCATTGACGCCATGATCCCCATCGGACGCGGTCAACGTGAATTGATCATTGGCGACCGCCAGACCGGCAAGACAGCCCTGGCGATCGATACCATCATCAACCAGAAGGGCAAAGACCTGGTCTGTATTTATGTGGCGATTGGACAGAAAAAATCGTCTGTTGCCCGCACTATCGCTTTGCTTGAACGGCACGGGGCTATGAGCCATACCGTGGTGGTCATCGCCGCCGCGGACGAACCGGCTGCCATGCAGTACATTGCTCCGTATTCCGGCTGCGCCATCGGTGAAGACTTCATGGAACGCGGCAAAGACGCGCTGGTCATCTACGATGATATTTCCAAACACGCCTGGGCGTACCGTCAGGTTTCCCTGCTGTTGCGCCGTCCGCCAGGCCGTGAAGCATATCCCGGGGATGTGTTCTATCTGCACAGCCGCCTGCTGGAACGTGCGGCCCGTATGGCCAATAAATATGTGATCGTGGCCAAAGATTTCACCGCGCCCCTTGCCACCCCGGCTGACGGCATTGACAAAGTGGTTTACGAAGGTCCTCGCTCAAAAGACGAGGCAGAAGCCGCGTTAAAAGCCCGGAATGATGCGGATAATTGCAAGATCGTCAAAGTGGAAGGCACCGGCGGTTCATTGACCGCCCTGCCCATCATCGAAACCCTGCTGGGCGACGTCTCCGCGTACATCCCCACGAACGTGATTTCCATCACTGACGGACAAATCTATCTAGAATCGAACCTGTTCAATGCCGGTATTCGCCCGGCGGTGAATGTGGGCATCTCGGTATCCCGTGTGGGCGGTTCCGCCCAGACCAAAGCCATGAAACAGGTGGCTTCCCGTCTGCGGTTGGACATGGCCGCCTATCGTGATCTGGCTGCGTTTGCCATGTTCGGTTCTGATCTGGATAAATCGACACAGGCTCAATTGAACCGTGGTCAGCGCTTGCAGGAGATCCTCAAGCAGCTTCAGTACGAACCCATGTCACTGGAACAGATGGTGACCGTGCTGTTCGCCGGGACCAACGGCTACGCCGACCAGATCCCTGTGGAAAAGATGCGAACATGGGAAACCGCCATGCTGCGGTTTATGGAAACCAGTTATCCGACGCTCGGCAAAGATATTGCCGAGAAGAAAATGATCTCGCCTGAAACCGACAAGAAGATACGGGAAGCCCTGAAAACATTCAACGCTTCCTTCGTTGTTGCCTGATCCACTGACCAAAAGGACCATTCTGAATGGCATCTGCTCGAGAAATGCGGCTCCGTATTCGGAGCGTGAAGAGTATCGCCCAGGTTACCCGCGCACTGGAAACTGTCAGCGCTGCCAAGGTGCGCAAAGCCATCGCGGCCGTCAACGCGACCAGGCCGTATGCTGAAAAATCCTGGAAGCTGCTGGTGCACCTTGCCCGGCAGCCAGGGCATGCCAGTCTGCACCCGCTGCTGAAAGAGCGCGAAGAGGTAAAGAGAGTCCTGGTTATCTTGATCAGTGGTGACCGCGGATTGGCCGGCGCGTTTAATGTTAATCTGGTGAAAGACACGTTGGAAACTTTCCGCGATTTTTCTGCCAGTGTCAGTTACATTGCCATTGGCCGTAAAGGCCGTGATATGTTATTACGCCGACGGCGCAATGTGATCGCGGATTTCAGTGATATTCCCATCGCGCCCTCGTTTGCCAGCCTGTCGGCTGTCGGTCATATTGCCATTGAAGAATACCTTGAAGGCCGCGCTGACCAGGTATTCCTGGTGTATACCGATTTCCACAGCATGGTCAAACAGGATGTGGTTATCCGGAAATTGCTTCCGCTGGAAGTGGAATACTCGGAAGACCGTGTGGTTGCCTACAATGTGACACACCACAAAACAAATTCTGTGTTCGAATACGAACCGGATGACCGCCGGATTCTGGAAGGCATCATCACCCGGTTCACGGAATTACAGGTGTACCAGGCGATCCTGACATCGCAGGCCAGTGAACAGGCTGCCCGTATGGTCTCCATGCGTAATGCTACTGACAATGCCCGCGAATTGATCGCGTCGCTGCAAATGGATTACAACAAAGCCCGCCAGCAGGCGATTACCAATGATATGCTGGATATTACCGGCGGTGCTGAAGCCATGGCTGCCGTGGCAAAATCCGAGGAGACCGCGTAAGGCGGACAATACTGGGAGGTCGTTATGGAATTTCAAACCGGGCGTGTCGCACAGGTTCAGGGTAGTGTTGTGGATGTGGAATTCTCCGCGGATAATATGCCTGAATTGTATGAAGCTCTTGAGGTTATTTCAACAGAAGGCCCATCCATTGTTTTGGAAGTTGAAAAACACCTGGGTGACAATGTGGTGCGCTGCGTGGCCATGGATACCACCGATGGCATGCAGCGTAATGTAGCGGTGAAACGGACGGGGTTCCCGATCCGCGTACCGGTTGGACCGAATATTCTGGGGCGCATATTCAATGTGCTGGGCAAAACCGTTGATAACAAAGGTGAACTGGTAGCGGAAGCGTTATATCCCATCCATCGTCCTGCCCCTAAATTTGATGAACAGTCCACCCGCGTTGAAGTATTTGAAACCGGTTTAAAAGTCATCGACCTGATCGCCCCCTTTACCAAAGGCGGCAAGACCGGCATTTTTGGCGGCGCCGGCGTTGGAAAGACGGCCATCATCATGGAACTGATCCGTTCCATCGCCACGGTTCACCAGGGCAATTCTGTGTTTGCCGGGGTGGGGGAACGCACCCGCGAAGGCACGCAGTTATACCGTGAAATGCTTGAATCGGGCGTTATGAAAGATACCGTCATGGTGTACGGCCAGATGAATGAACCCTCTGGTGTGCGTCTGCGCGTGGCGCTTTCCGCGCTGGCCATGGCGGAATACTTCCGCGACCAGGGCAAAGACGTTCTGCTCTTTATTGACAACATCTTCCGGTTTACGATGTCCGGTTCCGAAGTCTCCGCGCTGCTGGGCCGTATGCCCTCCGCGGTGGGTTACCAGCCTACTCTGGCCACTGAAATGGGTGAGCTGCAGGAGCGTATCACTTCAACCCGCACCGGTTCCATTACCTCCATGCAGGCTGTCTACGTTCCGGCGGATGACTATTCCGATCCGGCTCCTGTGGCTACCTTTACCCATCTCGATGCCACTATTGCTCTGGAACGCGCCATTTCTGAAAAAGGTATTTATCCGGCGGTAGATCCGCTGGCATCCACCTCCCGTATTCTTGATCCCAAGATCGTGGGTGACGAACATTACAACACCGCCCGCGAAGTGCAGCGGATCCTTCAGCGCTACAAAGACCTGCAGGATATTATCGCCATTCTGGGTATTGACGAGGTCAGCGAAGAAGACAAGATCATTGTCTCCCGTGCCCGTAAGATCGAACGCTTCTTCTCGCAACCGATGTCGGTTGCCGAGCAGTTCACCGGCATCCCCGGACGCTACGTGCCCCTGCGTGACACCGTGCGCAGTTTCCGCGAGATCCTGGATGGCAAGCATGACGATCTACCCGAGCAGGCTTTCAGCATGGTCGGAACGATCGAAGATGCCATCGAAAAGGCCAAGACGCTGGCCGGTTAAGGAGCTTGAATGCCCATTCGTTGTGAAGTAGTCTCGCAGGACCGGATCGTCTTCCAGGGAGACGTGGATATTGTCAACCTCCCGGGTGTGGAAGGTGATATGGGTATTCTGCCGAACCACTCACCTGTACTGACGCTGCTCCGTTTTGGAGTTGTCTCTGTGAAGACAAAAACGGACGAACAATTCTTCACTGTTGCCGGTGGTGTGGCCGAAGTCCAACCGGATCAGGTGACCATTCTGGCAGACGCGGCGGAGAATGTGGATGAGATTGATATTCACCGGGCTGAGATGGCCCGTAAACGCGCGGAAGACGCGCTGGCTAAAACACCCCAGACCCAGACAGATGAATATCTGGCGATACAGGCGGCCATGCGCCGTTCCAACCTGCGGCTAGATGCTGTACGGCGTTATAAAGCCAAACAGAGCCGTTGATGATAGATGAGAGGATAAAAGACCTATGCCCGGTTTTTCCCGAGAATTAGGCATCGACCTGGGCACGATGAATATTGTGATTGCCGAAGGCAATCAGATTCTTCTGCAAGAGCCTACGGTTGTAGCCATCATTCCCGATGAGATGAAAATGGTTGAATGCGGACAGGCGGCCAGCGATATGATCGGCCGGGTTCCGGATTCGATCGAAGTAGTGCGCCCACTGCAGCATGGCGTGATCGCGGAATATGAGATCACCGAAAAACTGCTGAGTTTCTTTGTCAAGAAACTGTGCGGTCCCACGTTTTTTTCCAAACCCAAAGTGATGGTGACCGTTCCATACGGCGTAACCAGCGTGGAAAGCCGAGCTGTGCAGGAAGCCAGCCTGGGAGCAGGCCCGCGTGATGTCGCGCTGATCCAGCAGCCGTTGGCTGCCGCCCTGGGCATTGACCTGCCCATCGGTACCCCAACTGGCAACATGGTTATCAGTATGGGCGGGGGAACCATGCAGGCTGCCGTGCTTTCGATGTATTCCATCGTTACGGCAGAGACGTCTCCCGCGGGTGGATTGCGTTTCGATGATGCCATTATCACCTACGCCCGTCGTAAATACGGCGTGATCATCGGTCAACCTACCGCCGAGCTGTTGAAGATCAAAATCGGATCAGTGGTGCCCCAGGAACAGCAGCTGGCCATGGAAGTTCAGGGTCAGGATCAGGTTTCTGGTCTTCCCCGGCCGGTCAACCTGACCACGGATGACCTGATGGAAGCCCTTCAGGAGCCAATGACGGAAGTTGTCAACACCGCCCGCAAAGTGCTGGAGAAAACACCCCCTGAACTGCTCTCTGACATCATCGACCGCGGTGTTGCCCTGTGCGGCGGCGGGTCGCTGTTGCGCGGCGTGGACAAGTACCTGACCAAGGCGCTGGGTATTCCCGCCTATCTGGTGGATAACCCGTTGACCTGCACGGCGGAAGGTGCCGCGAAAGCGCAGGGTATGCGCGATCTGTTGCGCCGCAGTCTGCTGCCTGTATAATGAGGTCATGAATCGGGAACAAATCATCTCCATAATTTCAGATAATCGTCCGGCGCTTCAGAACAAGTATGGTGTAAAGCATTTATACTTGTTTGGTTCGTACGCCCGTGATGAAGCATTGCCGAAAAGTGATGTCGATCTGCTGGTAGAGTTTTCCAGGCCAACCGGGTTGTTTGGCTTGGTTTCACTTCAACTTTTTCTTGAAGAGAAATTTAGCCTGAAAGTGGATATTGGCACATTCGCCAGCCTCAAACCTTATGTGCGGGAAGAGGTAGAAAAGGATGTGCTGCTTGTCGCCTAGACATTACCAGGAAAGGATACAGGATATCCTTGATGAAATCGGTAAGATTCATTTATTTACTGATTCTCTAGATTTTGAATCCTTTAGAAATGATGATAAAACGCAACATGCAGTGAGGATGAGTCTGATAATTATTGGCGAAGCTGGAAATGCCGTTCCTGAAGAAATTCAAGAAAAGTTCCCGGATGTGCCGTGGAACTTGATCCGTGCTATGAGAAATCGCCTGGTGCATGTCTATTTCAACTTTGACAATCAAATGGTCTGGGATACGATCAAAAATGATGTCCCATTGCTTGAAAATGCGATTAATAATTCAAAACTATAAATAGTACGTCATGTGTTCCATCTGAATGATCGGGCTGACGGTTTCCACGCGCACTCCATCAGGCACATTCAGAGGAACCGGGGCGTAATTCAATATAGCTTTCACGCCGGCTTCAACCAGAAGGTCGGCAACCGTTTGGGCGGCGCGTGACGGAACGGTGATCATTGCCACCCGGATTCCGGCAGAGCGGATCACCTCAACCATGTTATCCATGGATTGCACATCGTGGCTGCCCACCTTGAGGCCGATCTTTTTCGGGTCGCTGTCAAAAATATACCGGATGTTGAATCCGCGTTCGGCAAAACCGGGATACCGGGCGATGGCGTGGCCCAGGTCGCCAATACCCACCAGCGCCACATCCCACACGCGGTCAAGTTTCAAGATGGCGAGAATTTTGTCTGTCAGGAAGTCAATGTTGTAACCGCTTCCCTGTTTGCCAAATTCGCCGAAAAATGACAGGTCTTTGCGTACTTGAGCCGCCGTGATGCCGGATTTTTCTCCCAGCTCTTGCGACGATGTGATGGTTTTCCCTTCTTTCATGAAAAGTTGAAGGGTTTGCAGATACACAGGTAATCGGGAAACCACGATATCAGGGATGTTCTTTTCGGTCATGGAAACCTTGCGGGTAAATTTTGGCTGTATTTAACTTGCGTGATTGTACGCTTAACTTTATCATACTCGATCAGGTAAGACAAAATGAAAGAACCGGTTATTCAATCTTCCATTTCCATTTCTTCCGGCACGCAATCCATCGCTTATCAGGTTCGGTACTCCAATCGCGCCAAACGCTGGCGTATTTCGGTTACCGCAGAAAAAATTGAGATTGTATTGCCTGAAGGATCGCGGCTGCGCCCGGAAAAGTTGATAAAAGAGTATGCTGACTGGATTGTTGAGAAACAGTCGAAACTGCAAAAACACAAAGCCAGGATCAAGAAAAAATCCCTTCCGGACGGACAGATCCTGTTTCAGGGCAAACCGGTCACACTTGATGTCAAACCGGCGGGCATACTGGAGAAGCCGCAGGTCATCGCGTGCCAGGGGAGTATCCGTGTGATCACCGGGCGGGGTTCATCCACGAAACAACTTCATACGTGGCTGGTCAATGAAGCTGAGGCTGCGCTGTTCCACCAGGTACGAATACGGGCCAAGCAGATGGGTGTAAAACCATCCGGCATGGCCATCCGAAACCAGCGTACCCGCTGGGGGTCCTGTTCCACCCGGGGCACATTAAGTTTCAACTGGCGGTTGATCATGGCGCCGCCGGAAGTGCTGGATTATGTGGTTGTTCATGAGCTGGCACATATGACGGAACATAACCATTCCAAAGCGTTCTGGACATTGGTGGGAAAGTATTGCCCAGACTACCAGTCGTACCGGCACTGGTTAAAACAAAATCAGGCCGCGATGTGGCCTGATCTGTTTGAAAAATGACGGGCTACATTAGCGGTCGTCGCGGCGGCCGAGCAGCATAAACGCGTAATACAGAATGGTGGATACCGCCTGCGCGGCAGCGGCCACATACGTCAACGCGGCTGCGTCGAGCACACTGTGAACACCTTCCATCTGCCCCATTCCAATAAAACCGGATGATTCAAGGGCGGCTTTGGCGCGTTTTGAGGCGTTGATCTCAACCGGCAGGGTGACGATCGAAAAGACCGCGGTAAGGGCGAAGAGAATCAGGCCAAAGATAGCCATCTTTTCTCCAAACGGGGAGGCAAATAACAACCCGGCCATAAAAATCATCGGTCCAAGCCATGATCCGATCATAACAGTGGGAACCATAGCGCTCCGTAAAACCAGCGGCCCGTACCGTTCCGCGTCTTGAATGGCGTGACCGGATTCGTGGGCGGCAACACCGGCCGCCGCAATGGAAGGAACGTCATACACACTGTCACTCAAACGCAAGGTTTTGGATGACGGATCATAATGGTCATTGAGCGAACCATGGACGGGTTCGATGCGAACGTCATGAAGTCCGCTTGAATCCAACACACGACGTGCTACCTGGGCGCCGGTCAGGCCTGTGTAATTTTTAACCCTCGAGTATTTGTCAAAAGCTGACTTCACCTTTGCCTGGGCGATCAACCCTAGGATCAGCGCTGGAAGCGCGAAGAGCAGATACGTACCGTAAGAACTATACCAGTGAATTCCTGGGAACATTTTTTATCCTTTCTTTCCTAATGGCGTAATCGTATTGTACAACATAGAATTTTAGAAAATATATGAATAAAATAAGAAATGGTTGTATAAACATGAGTGAATCGTTAAGAATCAACAATACACCCTGAAGCGGAGACTATGCCCGGTTTCATTCTGTTAATTGATGATGACAAGTTAATGCGCCGCAGCCTGGCTTTTAATCTCCAGCAGGCCGGGTATACGGCTGCCACAGCCGCTGACGCAGAGACCGGTATCGAAATGATCCGCCAGCACCGGCCCGATTTGGTCATTCTGGATATTGGGCTGCCCGGTATGGACGGACTGGATGCCTTGAAGATTATCCGTGACCAGATGGGCGTACCCGTAATACTGTTGACTGCCCGCCGCCGCGGCGTAGACGAGATCCTTGGGCTGGAGCTGGGGGCGGATGATTACGTCACCAAGCCGTTTGAGTTTGATGTTCTTCAGGCGCGCGTAAAAGCCGTTATCCGTCGGACCGTGGGCTCGAAAGAGACGGCAGAGCCGGATGGAGCGATTACACAGGGTATCCTATCCATCGACCCTGCCGCGCACCAGGTAATGTTAGGCGGTGAACCGGTCAACTTATCACCCAGAGAATTTGATCTGCTCTATTTACTTGTTTTGAACGCGGGGAAAGTCCTGTCAACGGAAGATATTCTAAACCGGGTTTGGGGTGCGGAATTTGACGGGCAACCGCAGGTAGTATACGTGCACATCCGTTGGCTTCGTGAGAAACTGGGTGACAGCCGGAATTCCGCTCCGATGATCCAAACCGTGCGCGGTATCGGGTATAAATTCTTGCCGGTGGAAAAATGAAAACCCGATCCTTGCGTTTTCGATTGATCTTAAGCAACCTGCTGCCGTTGTTCCTTGTGATCCCGTTTGTGGGACTATTGATGATCTACCTGCTGGAGACGCAGGGCATCGTTGCCAGCGTGTCACGCGATTTGAGCCGGCAGGCCATTCTGGTGGCGGATACAGCCAGCATTCAGCCGGATATCTGGGTTGATAAGAATTCTGCCGAGAAATTCCTGCAGCGCATCAGCCCCCGATTGAGTGCGCGGGTAATGCTGTTGGACACGGGTGGCAGAATTCTGGTTACCAGTAACCCGGCGGATGAAGGATTGATCGGAACCATCGCCTATACCGGTGAATACCAGTCAGTCGAGGAAGCCATTGATAAAGCTTCAAGAGAGGCGCCTGATGCCCGCGAAGTGGTCATACCGGTCGTGCGTAATGACGGTCTGCTCCTCGGATTTGTGAAGATGGATAACCCGATCATGGATATTTATCAACGCTCATTACAATTACGGCAGGTGACGATCTGGGTTACCGCCATCGGGTTGACGGCGGGCATCCTTCTGGGAATGCTGCTGTCACGCGACCTGGCGCGGCAGCTCAAGGCGGCAACGCAGGCAGTGACCAATCTGTCAGCCGGCGATTCATTGACCTTGCTGGATGAATCCAGAAAACCGGATGAGATCCGTCAACTGTACCGGGCATTCAACACACTGGCCGCACGGCTGAAAAAAGCGGAAGATAACCGCAAGCGGCTGCTTTCAAACCTGGTTCACGAAATCGGCCGTCCGCTCGGATCTCTACAATCCGCTGTCCAGGCATTATCCGGCGGCGCCGACCGGGATAAAGCATTGCGAGACGATCTGCTGGACGGCATGGGGGGGGAATTGCGCCGCCTTGACCACCTGGTGGGTGAACTGGCTAATTTACATAATGAACTGGCCGGGACCATGATCTTGAATAAAGCGCCGCTAGCGGTGGCAGACTGGCTGCACCGTATCACCGAAACATACCGGTCGGAGGCTGGAGATAAAAAAATAACCTGGGAAACCAGCATTGAATCAGGAATGCCTGAGTTTTCTCTGGATGGCGACCAACTGACACTTGCCGTGCAAAACCTGGTCAGCAATGCCATCCGGTATACCCCAACCGGTGGGACGATCACCATACGGAGTGGGTTGGAAAACAACGAACTGGTCATCTCGGTAAAAGATTCCGGCCCGGGTATTCCGGAAGAAGAGCAAAAAAAGATATTCGAGGCTTTTATACGGGGAAGTACCGCCCGGCGGTTTCAGCAGGGAATGGGACTGGGTTTGACGATCGCGCGAGATATCGTGGAAGCGCATGGCGGGCATATTGAACTATTCAGCAAACCGGGTGAGGGAAGCGAGTTCGTCATCATCATCCCGGTGGGGGCTCCTTAAGGTTTTCTTAAACTTCTCTTCAACTAAATATAAGGATTTTCCATCATTTGAACGGTATCCTTCAAGTGTAAATTCACTATAACCAGAGGATAGCCAAGAATGAAAAGATTATCCATTGTTACAGGCAGCATAATCATTGCCACGATGTTGTTATCGGCATGCAGTTTTACCATGCCGACCATTTCAAAGACCAAACCTGCACCCCAGGCAGCCGAGGAATCGCAAAAAGCTGCCCCTTCCGATGCCTCAACCGCCACAGTTATTCCTGATTCATCCTCGGAGAAGAACAGCGCGGAACAGGGATATCTGAATGGCTATGAAGCCATGCTGACCGGGGTTTATGAACGAGTAAACCCTTCAGTTGTAAGCATAGAGGTAACGTCCTATGTTAAGAATCAGATGCAGGGTCTTGACCTGCCATTTGATTTCCCTGACATGCCGGAGGAGTTTTTGCCGGAGGGAAACGGTTCGCAGGAACAACTCAGGCAGGGAGCGGGATCAGGTTTTGTGTGGGACCGCGAAGGGCATGTTGTCACCAATAATCATGTGGTGGAAGGTGCCGATAGTATCAATGTGACGTTTTCAGATGGCACGAGTCTGCCCGGTAAGGTAGTTGGCACAGACAAGAACAGTGACCTGGCTGTGGTCAAAGTTGAAAAAGGTGTTGTTGACCTCAAACCGGTTGAACTGGCTGATTCAAACAAACTTAAAGTCGGGAACCTGGTAATGGCGATCGGTAATCCATTCGGGCTAGAGGGCAGCTACAGTGTGGGTATCGTCTCCGCGCTTGGCCGCACACTGGCCGTGGATGGCGGCTCGATTTCCGGCAGTTACTCCATCCCCGATATCATCCAAACCGACGCGACCATCAACCCCGGCAACTCCGGCGGTGTGCTGGTCAATTCATCGGGCCAGGTGGTTGGTGTTCCCACGGCCATTGAATCTCCGGTGCGTGCCAATGCCGGCGTGGGTTTTGCCGTACCCTCCGCTATCCTGCAGAAAGTTGTTCCGGCTTTGATACAGGACGGGAAATATTCCTACACGTACCTGGGTTTGAGCGGCGGCACGTTGACTTCAGACCTGGCCAAAGCTATGGGACTGAAAGAAACCCAGCGCGGTATTCTTGTCAACTCGATCAATCCGAACACTCCCGCCGATAAAGCCGGACTGGTTGGCAGCGCGAAAGAAACCAAGATCAACGGTGTGACGGTGAAGGTAGGCGGCGATGTGCTCACAGCCATCGACGGACAGGAATTGCGCAAATTTGAAGACCTCATCAGCTACCTGGCCCGCGCCACGGTGGTTGGCCAGAAGGTGAAGCTGGATATCATCCGCGATGGCAAAGATATGCAGGTGGAAGCCACGTTGGAAGCCCGCCCGTCAACAGAGAAAACGGCTCAATTAGAGGATGAATCCATCAAGGGCAATGCCTGGATGGGAGTCACACCGTCAGATGTTACGCCTGAAGTTGCCGAAGCCATGGATCTGGATAAGGAAATCAAAGGTGCGTTGATCATCTCACTTGAAAAAGACGGCCCCGCGGATAAAGCCGGCCTGCGCGGTGGCGACAAGCCACTGGAGATCAATGGCGAGACCGTTATGGTGGGCGGCGATATCATCACCGCGATGGATGGTAAATCCATTGAAACGGTACTCGATCTTCGAAACCGCATCCTGCGCGCCAGCCCCGGCGATGAAGTCAAATTGACCATATTGCGGGACGGCAAGGAACAGGAATTAACCGTAAAACTTGAGGAGCGGCCTGCTCAATAGCATTGATGCTCCATAAACTGAGAACACCCCGGTTCCCTCCCGGGGTGTTCCCGTTTAATTACGGATCCAGAGGTGTTGAATGAATCGTGTGGCGGGATACTGGAGCGGGGCCAATGAATACCGGCCTGAGACGATACTATCCTGCTGGTCTGCGGCTAAATCAAGTGGAGCGATAACAAAAGTTCGCCCCGGCCAACTCTGTGACTGCCTGACCGTATCCCAATCTGCCTGCCAGACTGTGGGGACGATCTCTGGAGCATCCAGCACATCGGTGAAGAAATAATTATAGTAACTACCATAGAAAGGTGTCATCACGAGAACCGTGCTTCCAGGTTCCCAGGAGGAAAGGATATATTCACTGATGTTCAGCGCGTTGCTCTTTGTGCTGCTGTAATACTGTCTCAGGGCGGGAAAAGCAGCCGAAGCCAGAAGAATAACTGAGAGGGCTGTGGGGAACAATCCTTGTTTAAATACCGGGAAAAATTTGTTTTGAAGAGCGCTTCCAACATCCGTCAGCACGGTCACGCCTGTTGCGGCAACCATCAACAGGATGGGATAAAAAGGCAGCAATTGCCGCGGAGAAAAGAAATAGTGCTTGAACAGATCGGCTCCAATGATCAGGATAGCCTGCGTTATCACGCTGGTGAAAAGCAGAAAGGCTGTGGAACGCGGCTTTTTCACCAAACACACAAATCCGGCAATTTCGAGAAGGCAGCAGAGCAATCCCCATATCCATCCGTAGCCGGATGTTTCGAAATAGAACGGCTGCCAGCCCAGCCCGATGATCAGGGATTGAAGGAAAGAGATGTCATACTCCAGCAATGGATTGTCAAATGGCACCCTTCCGGAAAAGGCCAGAAATCCGGCAAGAAAGGCAACAAGTATCAAAGTCGAGGAGACCAGTAATGGGCGGATCAACCGGCCCCGGTTTTTCTGAAATTCGCCGGCAAACAGAAAGAAGAAAGCGTTAACCACTACCAGCAACACATACATGTGGAAATACAGGCCGATGATCGTTGTCAGTGTGAAAAAAAACCAGCTGCGGGCCGTGTCGCATTTCATCGCTTTCCAGAGCATGAATGTTGATAGTGAATAGAAGAAGGTTAATGATGCGTAGAACCGGAGCTCCTGCGAGTATTGAATGTGAAATGGCGAGATGGCCAGCATAAATACTGATATGAGCGCTGTCCGTTTATCCGTCAGGGCGTGAAAAAGGGCAAAACAGACAGCAAGGGTGAGTGTTCCCCATATAGCAGAGGGCAGCCGTAAAATGGCATTCCCGTTACCCAGTTGGCTGATCAGCCAGGTCACCGCGTAATCCATCGGCATGGCCATCACGTGCGAGCGCACAAGAAAGACGAAGTCATCCAGTAACTTTGCTTTGGTCACATACGAAACGCCAACTTCGTCAAACCGCAGGCAACTGTCACCCAGGCGGTAGAGGCGAAGGGCGAGACCTGCCAGAATGATGGCGAGTAACAGCCCGTGATCCTGAAAGAAACACTTGTATGAAGGGAAAATGACTTGAGTGGATTTCAGGGGTTTCAAATGTAACCAACCTGTCCGGAATAATATAGGTTTATTCTACCCACGATTTCTTGAAATGAAATTCCAAATACGTATCGGAAGTATCCGGTAAAATCATTCCATGGAAATGAGAGAAACGCTGAAAAAAAACTTTAAAACAACACCTGGTTTGGTAAGGCCATGGATGGTAGTGCTGGGTCTGGCAATGCTCTATTGGCTGGTCACCCTGGCCAATAACCATTGGGACCCGATGAGCTTTGTGGTCATCGGCCGTCAATATGACCCAGTTCACGGGGTGAGCGGACTGGGGTATGACGGCCAGTTTGCTTACCAGATCGCCATCAACCCGGCGGGCGCCTCACCGTTTCTGGATATCCCGGCATACCGCTACCAGCGGATCGTCTACCCGCTGCTGGCGCGGGTGTTAAGTCTGGGAAATGAAGCTATCATCCCGTGGATGATGATCATCATCAATATTGCCAGCCTTGTTCTGGGAACCCTGGCAACGGAACTGCTCCTCGCCGGGCACGGGAAGAACCGCTGGTTCGCGCTGGCTTTCGGATTGTTCACCGGCCAGATGCTTTCATTGCGGTTAAACCTCACCGAGCCGCTGGCGTTCGCGCTGGCGCAATGGGGTGTGCTGTACTATACCCGCCGGAGATTCGGATGGAGCGGACTGCTGTTTGCCCTGGCTGCGCTCACCCGCGAGTTGACACTGCTCTTTCCAGCCGCCTGCGCGCTGGCTTTGATCTTCAATGACCGCAAGTGGCTGAAAGGCGCCGCCTGGGGACTGGCTGTGCTGTCGCCGTTTGCCGTGTGGCAGGTGTTTCTTTATAACTGGCTGGGTAAGTGGGGTGTGAGTTCGGGCGGGGCATCCGCCACGGCGTTTGAATGGATCCCATACCATGGCTGGTGGGGGTACCACACTGATGAAACATTCATCTTCGTATTCTTTTCCATCTTCGTGCTGGCTGTGGCGCTGGTGCCGGCCACCGCGGGGATTGTCAGCGGGGTGCGAAACCTGTTCCTGCGAAGATGGGGCGCGGGGACGTGGATATTGCTGCTGAACAGCCTGATCTTTCCATTCCTGCCCACATCGAATGTGCTCAATCCCCCGG
>CAYQTY010000039.1:14716-16444 GCA_964420535.1 uncultured Leptolinea sp.
ATCGGGTTGGTGGCCGCTGTGGTGGATTACGGCGCGCTGGAAGGTTCGTCAAAGGCATTGAGGTTCAGCCTGCTGTGGCTGGTGCTGCTGGTCTTTGGCGAAGGGTTGATGGCGATCTATTGAGGACTATTTAAATGTGATCCCTGCCAGATAAACAACAGCGATCAAAACATGCATATACGTAAGGATAATCACTACCGGCCATACCCACAACCGGGCTGTTTTCAGCGAGTCAGCTTCGGTTGGATTATCTGTTGGATGGTTATTCCGTTTTCTGAACTGAGCAAATGAACCGGCAGCCAACAGGATATAGATGACATTCCAGACCACCAGCCAGACCGGGTAGACTTCCCGGATCGTACCGCCTGCTGCCTGCACCTCAAAGAGTCTGACACACATCAGCACCGCCCCGGCAGCACCGAACAGGATCAACCCGATAAGGGTATTTTGCTTTTTCAATTGTCCAGCCCACTCCCAACCTTCTTCATGGTAGTTCGTCAGCCCCAGGATGGTGAACACACCCATCAGTGCGGACGATGTGTTGACCAGCATGTCCGTCCAGCCGTAGGTGCGGCCCGGATGGATGCCCTGTTCCAGTTCATCCACCACACCCAGCAAGGACGCCAGCACGAACACCAGGATCAGCATTCCGCCGCCCCGGTAATCTTTCTTCAGCGCGGCATATATCAGCCAGGCCATCAGGATGTATTCGGGGATGTGGATGTGCTTGTTCGGGTTCCCCTCGAGCTCAAAGATGGCCAGCGCGATGGCTGCGCAGGGGATCAGATACAACACCTTTTTCCAGCCCAAATTTGAACGCCACAGGTAGACTACATAGCCAATCGCCAGTAAAGTGACAACTACCAGCGGAATGCGACCGGCAAATGTCAACCCGAAGCGGGCTTCAATGAACCGGTACACGTAGATGGCATTGGGGATCAGCAGGGTATATACAACGATCAGACCCCACAAAACGGCTCTCGATTGAAAACGGAAACGGTTTTGTGGGGTCTGGTCAGTCATCTTTATGATGGTGTCCCCGGTGAGGCTCGAACTCACACTTCAAGCTTCGGAGGCTTGCGCTCTATCCATTGCGCTACGGGGACAGGTTCTCCTATTTTATCACAGGCGAATCCGGTTTTAGAATGATCCGGGTGCGAATCAAAGTGACGGCGCTCGCGTCCAGCCCGAGCGCGGAAAGGACTTCATCGGCACGGCCGGTGGCTCCTTCGCGCGAAACCAGGGTCATCTCAATGTGGCCGCCATCACCTTCCGGTACGGCTTGCAGTGACAGGATCAGCGGACGCAGGTCATAGGGCTTGCCCCGGCGTTCGCGGGGCAGGGTTTCGGCGGAGAGCAGGCTGTCAACCGCCAGTTTAGCCATGCTGAAGATTTCAGCAGGCATGGACCCGGTGCGGTAGGCGGCGGCGTCCACCCGTGTTTGCAGGGCGGGAGTGGAGAGCGGCACGATTTCGGCGGTCAACGCGCGCATGCCGGGAGGCGCGGCGCGGTTGACGCGTTCGCAGAATTCATTCAGGTCGGGAATATTGATGAACCAGAAATCCGCCAGCTCCTGCTCGCTGCTCACGCCAAGGGGAAGGGGGCTTGCCAGGTTGATGCGCGGCCCCGGGTTGAATCCCTGCGTGTAGGCGATGTTCAGTCTGGCACGGCGCAATACACGTTCCCATATCTTTTGCATATCCAGCGCGCCTGTGTAGATCAGCGAAT
>CAYQTY010000040.1:0-6845 GCA_964420535.1 uncultured Leptolinea sp.
ATTGCGGGATTTGGCGGCCAGGGTGTGCTTTTCGCCGGCCAGCTGCTGGCGTATGCCGGCATGGAAAACGGACTGGAGGTCACCTGGATCCCTTCTTACGGCCCGGAAATGCGCGGCGGCACAGCCAATTGCACGGTGATCATCTCGGATGAAGAGATCGGCTCCCCACTGGTGCGTCACCCGAAAGTCTTGCTGGCCTTCAACCGGCCATCGCTGGATAAATACGAGAGCACTGTGGCTGAAGGCGGTCTGCTGGTGGTCAACTCATCGATGGTTGACCGGTCGGTGGACCGCGCGAACATCCGTGTGGTCACCCTGCCGGCCAATGACCTGGCAGAAAACCTGGGCGACAAACGACTGACCAACATGGTGATGCTGGGCGCGATGCTGGCCAACCAACCTGTACTTCCGGTTCAAGCTTTGGAGAAAGCGCTGGAAAACCACATTCCGGAACGCCATAAGAAATTACTGCCTTCAAATATTAAAGCTCTGCAAAAGGGCGCGTCCTTCAAGGTGGTCGGCGTCAAGTAAGGTAAATCGAGGGAAGAAGACTACATCACACAGTCCGGGTGAAACTACCCGGACTGTGTGTATTTTAACTGATGGGCTTCCATTTGTTCTGTTGGGTGCTGTTGACTGCCCACTCATATCCCATTTCTATTCGTCATTTTCCATGCAATCATCAAGGACCGGTCAATGCACCACACACCTGCCAATCCTTTATCAAAAAACACGAACCATTATTAATTTGACACCGGTTTCAATTATCTGCCTGTCCCAATAACCTTGGAAATTTTTCCTTTATGGACTCAGATAGGGTCTTTGTTGCTTCGCTTGTAAGGGCATCAAACACACGGGATAGCAGAGCTTTTGTTTTCTGATCCATTTTTGAATACTTGACCAGGATATTTTTATAATTCTTCAAGCTCTCTTGAGGATCTGTCACTATCATTTTTCCTTCCGACGCCCCCAAAATATCAAACAATGCCGCGAGGAAAGTCTCACGGTCAGACATCGAAATATCTGTTAACCAGGTTTTCAATGTTTGTTCCATGAACAATGCTGACCCGGAAAGTTTCCCTTCAACAAAATTGAAACGGTCCACGTCCCAATTAAACGCGTTATGTTGATTAATGAATCGATCGGAACTGGATACGATCACCCTTTTTCCCACCGGCTGCAACAGCATCCCGACCATTGAATCTTCCGGAAGATAATTGACTACCTTTTGTTCACTCTTTGAAAATGGATCCCGTTGTACGATGGAAAAGTCAAACCCCGGACCATCAAAATTGACGATCTTCTTCAGTTTCAACTGCTGCAACGGGTTGAGGTGGGAACCGGCATATATCGCCAGGTTTCCCCCTTTGGAATGACCGCAAATGATAAACCGGCCCGAAAAAACACCCATTGTGCGTTTTACGTACTGGCAGGCAGACTCATGGGCGGGAATTTGCTCCATATACGCCAGATCAAAGTCTTCCTTCCACCCTACAACTGAGTTGTCTGTTCCCCGGAAGGCAATGACCTTTGTACGTTCAAAATCCGGGATGGTAAACGTCATAGCCGTAAATTGCCGGCCGACGACAAAATCGGTGTTTTCATCATAACGTGACAGGCGGACATCTTCAAATCGAGGGCACATTGCCGCGGTTTGAAGCAGCAACTCCGCGCTGGTATTGAATGACGACAATACCGTTATGTTTACTTTTGCAGAATTTTCATCGGTACTGGAAAACTTAGCCAGATACTGACCGGCCGCGTCTTTCAGAGAAATCTCGTTGTTTGACTCGATCCCCGGAACAATATCTTTAAAAGGCAAATAACTCAACAGCGCAAAAATCAGCACATCAATATCATTTAATGGATCCTTTGAGAATTTCAAATCTCCCCGCCACTGCAAATAATCCAGAGTTTTTCCCATTATGTGTTCTCACTTTCACCCGAATCATACTGGATTTCGATGAAACGTGAAACTCAATTTCCAGTAAGGTACCGTTGACCGCCCATTCCATTCACAAAACCAGTTTCAATTATCTATCAAATAATTAGAGCGCGGTCAACACACCACGGGCTAATCTCACGTAGGGTGCTGTTGATCGCCCATTCAATCCGCAATTCCAGTATCAAATGACCCCCTGTAAAAAGTACTACCTATAATGGTCCATCTCATGGTGCGTTGACCGCACGATGTGATTATCTGGGATTCTCATGAATGGAAACGACTTGCAATAAAGCGGTCAACAGCACCCTACATAAATTCATTCCACGTAGGATCAGAAAGTGGAGTCGGGTGTTACCCCACCACCTCGATCACACCCGTTGACCCGTCCACGCGCACACGTTGACCCGTCACCAACCGTGACGTGGCCTCGCTTACACCCACCACGGCGGGAATGCCATACTCCCGCGCCACCACGGAGCCATGTGTCATCATGCCGCCCACCTCGGTGACCAGCCCGCCGGCCGCCAGGAACAGCGGCGTCCACGCCGGGTCTGTGGCAGGGCACACCATGATCTCGCCGGGCTGCAATTGAGCCCCGTGCGGATCCAGCACCACGCGTACATTACCCTCCACCACACCGGCTGAGACCGGAGAACCGCTGATCGTGTTCTTCCTGTCACCGGCGGAGGGTGCGTCATAATACGCGGTACCATCGGTCAATAGTATGCGGGGAATACGCCGGCGGCGCAGCTCGCGGGTGTACACCGCCCGCCGTTCCGCGATCAGGGGTTTCCAATCACGGTTTGCGCCTGCAGCCAGTTCCTCCAATTCCCACAGGTGCAGGAACATGACGTCATCCGCGGCTGCCAGCACACCCGCTTTAACCAGCTTTTCCCCTTCTGCCAGCAGCGCGTAACGGTAGGTGCTCAGAATGCGAACCACGAAGAATTTCGGTGTCTCACGCAGTCCGCCCAGTTCACGGAAGGCATGGATCATCGATTTGACAATGCCCGATTTCATAAACCCGAACGACTTTTCCCGCAATGCGGCCAGTATGGACTTTTCCGCTTCGTCCGCCTTTGCAACTCCCCGGCGGAAAATGACATCCGGGCCGGTATCTGGATCCAGATCGAGATAGCTCTTCAACGCCTGGAAAAGGTTGGACGGGTGTTCAAGCCAGCGAGGCCGCCCCATATCGATCTCACCCACTCCGCGGACACCATAAACCGACAGAAATTTCTCAATCGCCTTCTGCGCGTCTGGCGGCAGTCCGCCATGGCGGTATTCGTCCACCAGGATTTCCACCGGGGTTGACGAGAAATGCCCGGCTGCCGCGGCGTCAGACCGGATAGCCTGTGCCGCCTCCCACAACTCCAGATCCATCTGAGTGGTCACATTATGGGCCATCCCCCGCGTCAACTCTACCAGCAGGTTACGCGCGTCTGGAATATCCAACTTTCGGAGAAGGATCTGGTACGGCGCCTGGCCGCTGGCAATTCCCCCCACAAGAGTTGGGAGCATGCGGGTTGGCATAATAGCCGTGGTCTCTTCAAATACACGCAGCAGGGCAGACAGATCTGACGCGGTGGCGCATTTTGTGCGGATCTCTTCGAGCAAGGTATCGATCCGCTTCTCGAGCCGTTTTCGCCCGCGCGCGGGAGCCAGCATATTGCGGATGGCATTCCCCGCCAACGGTAGTACAACCCGCATCAGGTTGATCAGGTCCTTCAGGCTCGATGGAACGATTTTTGAAAACCGGGGATTTTCGAGCAGAATTTGAATGATCCGGTGTGTTTCCGGGTCAATTGACGTGAGAAAAAGATCTGCCACATTACGGCCTGCCGGGTTTTGCAGCAGATCCGTCAAGTTGACGAATAAGCGCTCGCCTGCCGTCAGCATCACACGTTGCTCCCTCGGATCGGCATCGCTTCCGAACTTGCGGGCAAATCCCACCACCAGATAGCGGAAGACATCCTGCCCGAGCGGGGTATACGGGTCCAGCATTCCCTGCCAGACGCCGAAGGACAGCAGCATTTCCAACCGGCCATCCGGCGCGGCCGGCGGCAACGGATAGAGTGACGTTACCGGGCGCGACTGCACCACATACAGGCGGCCGTCCGCTAACGCCCATTCCATATCCTGAGGACCGCCGAAGCTTTCCTCCGCCAACCTGCCCAGTTCAGCCAACTCAAGAATACGGTCATCCGGCAGCGCCTGTCGGCCTGCCGCGTTAACCATCCGGGTGACTGTTCCACCGCCTTCCACCCCGGTAATTATCAGCGCTTTATCTCCCAGAATCTTCTCCACAATCAGGCAGTGTTCCCTGTCCACCACATAATGATCAGGCACCACCTGACCGGAAACCAGCGCTTCGCCCAGCCCCAGCGTGGCATCGATGACAGTTTCGGCGCGTTTGCCGGTCAACGGATTGGCGGTGAACAATACGCCGGAAGCCTCACTCTGCACCATGCGTTGCACCACTACCGCCAGGGCGACATCCGCGTGGGGGATGGCGTTATGCGCGCGATACCCGATAGCGCGCGCCGTCCACAGGCTGGCCCAGCAATTGACTGTCCCTTCGAGTAAAGCATCTTCGCCCACAATATTCAGGTAGGTATCTTGCTGGCCGGCAAATGACAGGTCGGGAAGGTCTTCTGCCGTAGCAGATGACCGCACGGCGACAGCACAATTCTTTTCCAATTTGGTATATGCCGCGCGGATTTCATCCCGAAGGTCTGCCGGCACCGATCCCGCCTGGAAGGTGGCACGGATCTCTGCCGAAGCCTGTTCCAGCATGTCCGGGTCATCCGGTTGGATGGTATTCATAATCTGGTTGATCCGTAGATCCAGTCCATTGTGGGAAACAAAATCACGGTAGCCTTCGGTGGTGACCACAAAACCGCCCGGTACCGGCAGCCCGGCATGGATCAGCGCGCCCAGGTTGGCGCCTTTTCCACCGGCGATTGGAAGGTCGGTGCGGGTTAATTCATTCAGGTCTTTTACGTATTTCATTTGGAAAGCTCCGTTCTTTTTGAGACGTAAGAAAATGAATGGCCGCGGCGGACGTCACAATTATTGTACTGATCCCCACGCACCACATCACTACCGTTACAGAAAATTTTTCCAGCAGCAGACCAACCGCGGCGGATGCCAGGAAGGACGCGCTGCCCATCAGCGTTTGCGAAATACCCATCAGCCGGCCGCGCATCTCAGGGGCAATAATCTGCAAGAGCGTCTGCCCGTTGATCTGCACAAAGATCATGCCGATGCCGATGAAGGCGGTGATCACGGCAGCCATCAGCAGGTTGGATGAGCCCGGCAGAAAGCTGACCGCCACGCCCATCAACATGGCGCCAACCAGCCCTGCCTTCACACCGGACAGGCGCTTCTTCAACAGGTTAGACAGCACCGCCCCAAACACCATTCCACCGCCCAGCCCGGACATCAGATACCCGAACTTACCGGATTCCACATGCAGCACCTCGCGGGTGATCACCACACCCGAAACGGATATGGTGCCCACCACAAAGAACGCCGCGGTGATGGTCACCAACACGGCGGTGACGGCCGGTTGTTTGAGCGCAAAAAACAATCCATCACGCAGGTCACGTCCTACATCGAATCGCTCTTCCATCTGTTTTTTGTGCGGAATGGCCAGGAATGCCACGGCTGCCGCCGGGATCAGGAAGGAGAAGGAGTCGATATAGAAGGCCATGTCCCGGCCAAAGATATCCATCACAACCGTTCCCAGCGCCGGGCCCAACGCCAGCGCGAAAACGATCGCCATGGCAAACAGTGAATTGGCCGCCACCAGGGTTGACGAAGGAACCAGGTCTGGAATGGCGGATGACCGCGCCGGCGTAAAGAACTGGTTGACGGCTGACATGGTGAAATAAATGGCACAAATGGCAGTAATATCCGGCGCGAAGGGGAACAGGAAAACCAGCAGCCCCTGAAGCAGGTTCGCCGTCACCATGATCCACTTGCGGTCCCAGCGGTCAACGAACACGCCAGCCAGGCTGCCCAGCAGCAGCGCGGGGATGGCCTTGAACACCATCAATAGACCAACCGCCCCGGCGGAACCGGTGCGGTCATACACCAGCGTGATCAGCGCCACCATCAACAGACGGTCACCCACCATGGATAGTCCCTCGCTCAGCCACAGAGTAACGAATGCCGTCGAATTCAGAACCGCTTTCAGGGGTGATCCGTCCGTATCTTGCTTAGTTGCCAGTATCTGTTCTGTCATGCTGATTACCGATGCCTTTTTAGACCGACCGTCCGGTCGAAAACAGAGATAAAAAAAGAGGCTAGTTTTTTTCAATCCCGTGGAAGAAAATATCCAGTAAACCTGCCGCTGCTTCTTCATTGGAGCGGTATTTAATTCCGCTCAGGTACACCGAGGCAAACGTGCCCTGCATCATGGTCATTAATACACGGGCCGCGGCTTTCGGGTCAACCGGGCGGAACTCGCCGGCATCGATTCCGCGCTGGATGGCTTCAGCCAACAGGTTGATGTATTCCATAAAGAATTCGCGGAACTCCTGCCCCATCACGTCTCGCGCGCTGCCTACTTCGCGCCGCAGCACAGAGATGATGTCCGCCGATTCCAGCAGGTATTCCACGCTGCGGGTCACCGCCACGCGAATGCGCTCGCGCGGTTCCTGCTCGGCCTCCAGAAGCTTCAGCGCCTGGCGCATATCCGCGAACGTTCGTTTGATCATCTCCGCGGCGATGGAATCCTTATCAGGGAAGTGATAGTAAATAGTGGCTTTGCCTATGCCCGCTTCCGCTGCGATCTCGCGCATCGATGTGGCTGTATAGCCGTTCTTCACGAACAGTCTCGCGGCGATTTCCAGGATCTTTTCAGCGGTTTCTTGTGCGGTCATGGTTTCTCTTT
>CAYQTY010000040.1:6855-16378 GCA_964420535.1 uncultured Leptolinea sp.
CGATTATGGAATATTGTATATCGATGGAGGTGATATGTCAAGAGACATTTTATAGGGACATTTTGTAGGGTACCGTTGGCCGCCCACTCAACGAACACGTCAATTTTCATCAAATAATTCCATTCGCACAATGTGATTAACGCACCAGAGGCCGGCAAAATTAAAAACTTGATTCATTTTTATTTATCGTCCAATTGACATTTGGGCTGGGTATTTCATACAGTGAAGGTTTGTTTGGAATAATGCAATGGTGCGATCTCCTAAATAACCAGGGCAGTTAAATTTATGTGTGTTTGAAAACTGGAAAAACCAGCATTGGATTATGAAATCGAGTAATATAATCCGATAGCCAAAAAGATATTATCTATGGAATGGATGATTATCGGGGAATAATAAATTCTGAGTAGTCCATTCAAAAACGAACTTGCCATTCACCATGTAGTATAGAAAGGAACTAAAATAAATATGGATAAGTGGGAATATCTGTACATTGACGCCAATAAAAACGATGTAAATGAAATTAATGGCAAATCAATCTATTCCAGTAAAGATTCACTTCCGGGCTACATGAATGAATTGGGGGAACAAGGTTGGGAATTGGCAAGTTCTTTTGTTTTATTTAACGACAACCTCATCAAAACCAGGTGGCGGTTGGTTTTCAAACGCAAAAAACAATAAAGCCCCAAAATGCCTCCCAATGTGAGACACATTCTATTGTGGAATGCTGTCAATCCACTCAGGGCAAATCAATCCTCAATTACTAATTCCGAACCTGTTTTCCGTTGGTTGAGTCGGCTGCCCGACTGACAAGATTTTTTACGAACGGAATAATCAGGGTATACAATTAATTATGCCTGATTACCACCGATCCAAAGATGTAGGGGAAATATACTTTTTCACCGTTGTGACATTCAACCGTTTACCCATTCTGACCACTCCGGAAAGCATGGAAATTTTCCACACTGCATGGAATGGTGTTCAAAAGAAACACACCTTCAAGACTCTGGCGATTTGCGTTATGCCTGATCACATTCACACCGTTTGGAAAATGCCCGAAGATGACGGGGATTATTCCATGCGGTGGAAGGAGATCAAACGCCAGTTTACGGCCGGCTACCTTGAGAAAATAGGATCCGGTGGAGAACGGAATGAATCACGGGTGAAACGGAAGGAAGCCGCCATCTGGCAGCGGCGCTTCTGGGAACATACCATCAGGGATGATGAAGACCTGCATAACCATTTTGACTATATCCACTACAACCCGGTTAAACACGGGTTGGTCAGTGATCCGGCGGATTGGCCTTGGTCAAGTTTTCAACGGTTTGCCAGGTCAGGGTTTTACCCGCAAAGTTGGTGCGCGGGAGAAAAAATTCAACACATGGATGAAGAATAATTATCCCCCTGTAGGGTGCCGTTGACCGCATCATCAATTACCACATCCATTCTCAACCATTAAATTCATACACACGGCGCGGTCAACGCACCATGAGCCATCCATCCAAAAATCCATGGCAAAACCATCTTCCCGTAGGGTGCTGTTGACTGCACAATCAACAAACACATCCACAAAATCAAACGCGAGCGCGGTCAACGCACCAGGTTTACAATGACAGATACATTAATAATGGATTGCTGTTTTTCTTCTAATAATCAAGCAAAATATTTTAGAGGAAGATGTAAATAAATTAGATGACATCATTTATGAATTTTCCCGGTTGTTGATTAATTTTGTTTCAACGCCAATCTACTAAAATCTTTTTACTAAATCATAATAATAGAATCAATGTTGAAGAATTAATAGATGAATATTACACTTGTAAGAGAGTTTTAGGATGGATTTTTAAGAATTTAGGTAGCAGACAAATCGAAAATTTTTAGGGTTTTTATTTACATCATTAGGTGATTAGGAAAGAATCCACCCAAAAAAATCCTGCCGAAATAGAACGGTAGGAATTTAGATGACAATGGTGAAGCATGTTCTGGGAAAAAATAAACAAGCATTCAAAAATAACTACACTGGCTGTTGGATTGTTCCTGGCTTTGCTTATATTTGCTGCATCTCAAAGGCAATCAGCGCAGAACACCGATTCCATAGGTTATTCTTCCGATACGGTTAAAGCCCGTGTTCTCTCGATTGTTGAGGAAGGATCAGTTCCGGCAGAAGGAGAAGATCAGCCATATCAGGTAGTTGAACTTCTCATCATGGAAGGTGATTACAAAGGGAAGCAATTCTCAATTGACTACGGACGGCAGCATGTTCTGGCCAGAAACGATCTTCTTGCCCCGGACCAGGAAATTCTGATTTCTGTGTCTGAAATTCCGGATGGCTCTGTTTTTGTGGATTTTGTGGATTACATCAGGTTGTTGCCCATGTTATTACTGACACTGGTCTTTGTGGTTATTTGTGTGTCTGTCAGTGGGTGGAAGGGTATCAGCAGTCTGATTGGTATAGGGATCAGTTTTGTTGTGATCATCTATTACATCATTCCGCAGATATTGAATGGACAGAACCCGATTCTTATCAGCCTTCTGGGTTCTCTGTTATTTCTGACGGTAACCCAGTATCTTGTTTACGGTTGGACATTAAAAACTCACATATCGCTGGCAGCGATTCTGATCTCGATTATATTTACCGGATTGCTGGCAGTCATTTCTGTTGAATTCTCCCGGTTGAATGGGATGGGTGAAGAAAGTGCCATGTTCCTGATGCAGCAAAATGGTCAAATTAACCTGAAGAACCTCTTAATCGCGGGGATAATCATTGGCTCTCTCGGTATTCTGGATGACCTGGTGTTGGGACAGACATCCACAGTGATTGAAATGTACCGGGCAAATCCCGATATGACCTTGCGTGAACGTTACATCCGATCCATGAATGTGGGAAAGGATCACATCGCTGCCACAGTGAATACCCTGGTACTGGCGTATCTCGGGGCTTCGCTTCCATTATTTCTTATGTTCTCCACCAGTGATGTTCGATTTTCGAATCTAATCAATATGAACTATATGGCTGAAGAAGTTGTCCGGACGCTGGTCGGTACCATAGGGCTGTTTATGGCGGTTCCAATTTCCACATTTTTGGCCTGTTGGGTTTTGGCAGATAGCAATCGTCTACAAAAACTTGTAACCGTGTTTGGTCCATTGCTAAACTATTCAGAAGTAGGTCGTCAAAAATTTGATTCCATTGACTATGAATGAAAAGATTTGAAAATCCGTTGCTCTTAATATGCTTATATAGTCAGGTTACGATAAGGTGACTTATCGCAATAAGGTGGGAAAATGAAAACAAAAAAATGACATTTCAGGAACAACTAAATTGGTTGGTAGAAAACACAACCATCCTACGGGTAACGAAATTTGATACCCAAGCTGTAGGTCTTGTCTATCTCAACACTATTTTGAAAAATCATGCCTAATTCAGATAGAGCTTCTGGTGCCATTGACCGCACTATAGGAAAATCAAAGATTATTGATCAAAGAAATCTTTCCTGATAAAGTGGCCAACAGCACTCTACTTTGTAAATCAATTGATTTCCATCGCGCATTCCGCTACACTCATACGAAATGGAGGAAATCAATGGTCAATTCATTCTTGAAAAAATACCTGTACACATTCATTCCCTTCCTGGTGCTTGACGCGCTATGGCTCGGGCTGGTGGCTCCCTCCTTCTACAAAGCCAACATCGGCCACCTGATGACAGATACCCCCAATTTCGCCGCCGCGGGGCTGTTCTACCTGCTGTATGTTGCCGGGTTGGTGGTGTTCGTCACCGGGCGCGAAGGCAACCTGAAACAGGCCGCCCTGCGCGGCGCCTTCTTTGGACTGCTTTGCTACGCCACGTATGATCTGACCAACCTCGCCACCTTGCGTGACTGGCCGGTGCTCGTCACTGTGGTTGACCTGATCTGGGGAACCTTCGCGAGCACTGTCACATCAGTGGCTGCCGTGTGGCTTATGCGGAAATTTAACCATTCCTCAAAAAAAGGCGCGAGAAAACACTAACAAGGGAACATGTCAGGTCGATTTAAACCCTTCCAGCAGCATGGGGATGTCTCTCCGCACCTCGGCCACCGCGATTTCCAGCGATTCCATCATGTAGGTGAATTCTTCCGGCTGCAGGTTTTCTTCCATCAGTGGTATGTAGTGTTCCTCTTCCTTGTCGATATGCGTTTTAATGAGGATATACAATCCGTATAAAACCCGCCGCAAGCCTTGAACCTGATCTGCTGTTACCAGCAGCCCGGGTATGTGCGATCGCAGGTAACACAGTTCACGTGTCAGGTTGCTGATCACCATATGGTCATGGCTCATCGCCTCGGTTGCGTGGCTTGACCCGAGGATTTTCTGCAATACAGGGTAAATGGCCCTGTCTTCCGCCAGGGAGTGCGGAATCACAGTCTTGATCAAATAATCGATACAAGCTTCAATGCCGGATATGGTCGCCGCAGTCAAATGTTCTTCGGTGACAGAATCAGCCGTCACTCGCAGCATCTCCAGATCCTTCAACAGGTCACGATGTTCCTCTCGGAGAGGTTGGGTGATCATACTCATAGTATTCACTCCTTGCTGGTAATCAATTGGTAAGGGCAGGTGAGTGAATGATACGCAGATAAGAATCAGAAATGACCAGACAGTGTTCCACCGGCTTACTAAAACTTTACCCCGAAATCACCCCCGATTCAATAAAACAGATTACCTACCATAACAACAGGATCGAAAAGTACCAGTTTTATCCTTCCACCCAATCCTGTACAATCTACATCAAAGTAATGGATCTCTTATTTTGCAGGCATGTTTTTAACGGCTATTTTCACGCCAATGCCTGCCTTGATCAGGAATCAGAGGGAGGGATTTTTATGAACGAGATTGATCCTGGGAACCAGTTGACATTTGTCAGCCGTCCGATTGCCGCCTGGATAACAGCCGGAATACTAATCATCAGCTCTGCGTACCTGTTTTTTCAGGGGGTCATGTCTGTTGTCTTCGGCATCCTCATGGCAGTTGGTCTGCTGATCATTCTGTTCTTCCCGGTGACAACCATCACCGCGGACCGCTTTACCCGGACCCTGAAACGCTCCAGCTGGGCAGTTCTTCGCCGGAAAAACGTAGAAATTCCTTTTAGTGAGATCGCGGATTTTGAGGTGGAAACCCATCGATCCTACTCATCAAAACGCGGCCGGCAAACCACGTATCGGCTAACGGTTGTAAAGTCTGGCGGAGAAAAAGTGCCGCTCGAAGATATGTACAGTAATTACTATGACGACAAAGCCCGGAAAGCCCGCGCGCTAAGCCAGTTCCTCAACCTGCCGAACTGGGAAGACAAATCCACCAACCTCTTCCAGGAAGCCATGCAGGCACAGGTGGAAGCCACCGTCATCCCCGCCTTGGATAAAGAAGGGACCACTTCAGGTGTTAACTGGAAAATTTCAGTTCACACGGTCGGCGGAAAACCCGTCACCCGGTGGATCTCGGAAGATTACACCTGCCCAGGAAATTTTCTACTCGTGACACAGAAACCCGCCAATTCGCAAGCATTTGGTGGCGGTGGGTTGCTCGGGAATCTGATGACCATGGTCTATCAGCAGATACTGGGGATGTACGGCTTTCTCCCGAGTGATACTCCCGGGTTCGCCACCGCTTCCCCGGTCCCCACAGGTGACACGCAATTTGACAGCAACTTTGCCACGCTGAGCAATGACCAGCAATTCGGGCAAAGCCTGCTGAACGTCTGGACGATCAAGCCCTTTACCGGCTGGGCGGCGAAATACCCCATGAAACCCGTCACCACCAATAGCCAGGTGGGACAGCTCGCGGTTCTGTATTCGCCCCGCGGCGTGCAGGCCTCTGTACTTGGATCGCTGCCTGCCACGGAATTTGACGAACTGATCGCGATTGGCGTGGAAGCCGTCAGGGCACAGGGTGGTGGAACGAAAGGCTGATCACCTGTAACACAGGTTTTACTTGTTACAGAGTGTATATACAATGTAATTACAGATCACGGTGAATCATTTCCTGACTGGATGAATTCTTAATAAAAGCGGCGGGATTATTCGCCCCTGTTTAAAACAACAGAGGTGTATAATCCCCCAATCCAAACCGGATAAATTCTATCCAGAGAGCTGAATATGGCTGAAAATACAAGTAAAAAATCGACGTTACCCGTCATCCTGGCACTCGTCGCTGTAGCCATCATCGCTGCCATTATCCTTGCCTTTGAACTTCCAAAGGCTAACGCTGTCGCACCAACCATCACAATTGAAGCCACCGCAACAATTGTCCCTACCGAAATCGCGGATACAGCAACCCCCTTGCCCAGCCCAACATCAGAACCCACAGAGACATCTGTACCGCCCACAGCGACTGCGCTGCCGACTGAAACACCTCTGCCAACCCCGACAGCCATCCCCGCTCTGGCGCTTAAAGATGACGGTTTTTCCGCCTGGTGCTATCCTGACGATCAGGTGACGGCTCCACCATCCGCGAAAGGCATCGCTATCGCACCGGAAGGCACCAATAAAGCCTCCGTGGTTGACGGTGTTCCCGAAGTGCCCATCCCGGGCTATTCCTGCAACTACGTGTTCGAATTCAACCAGGCAGCCCCCGAAGGCTTGAAGGTTGAGATCTATGACTGGCTGCAGAAGAAACCGGTGTTCAACCTTCCTCTGGATGTAGCTTCAGATAACCCGAACGCGGCTGTTCTTTCCACCACCAACGCGTACCTTTCCAAACGCGTGTTCTGGGAATACACCTACAAATTCATCGTCAAAGATGCTGATGGCAACGAACTGTGGAACAATCCGGTTAAACTGAACGTCCCCTGGCGGCCCGCCATCTGCTTGGCCGGTGTTCTTCCCAGAGCCACCAGCCTTCGCTGCCCGCTTCGCCAGGACTCTCACCCCTGGGATGCCTGGTACGGAAAAACGCCCGTCCCGAATGATGACGAGCATCCTATCCCGTAATTAACCATAAGCTTCTGATACGCTATCGGGTGCCTTCAAAAAGGCACCCGATTTATTTACCCCTGGATTTTGGGATTGGATAACCGGTTACGTACCGCCGGTATGCGCATCACCAGCAAAATGATGACAACCGTCAAATAAACGAGCGGACAGAAGATGTTGCCGCTCAACCGGAACAGGTCACCCTTTAATGCCCAGGCAAAGTGAAGCCCTGCCAGCGGTGCGGCGATGTATACCAGCCGGTGCAGTCGTTTCCAGTTCTTGCCCAGGCGGGCTTTAGCCGGTTTGTTGGACGTAACCGCCATGGCCAGCAAAATGGTAAACACAATCAGTCCAACGATTATGAACGGACGGGTGGTCAGCGCGTCGGCCAGCAACGCAAGGTCCAACCCGTAATCCACTACCGAAAACAGGATCATATGCATCACAGCGTAATAAAACGCGTACAAGCCGAACGTTTTGCGCAGAAATGACAGGAAGTGCCAGCCGGTGACCCACTTAACCGGCGAACTGGCAAAAGAAAGCGCCAAAAACACAATGGCAATCTGACCGGTACGTTGAATCGCGGTTTGCACCGGGTTGACGGTCAGGTTTCCGGTAAAAAATAAGACGGCGAGGATCATGGCGGGCAGCCAGAGTAAAGCCTGAATGGCGCGCCGTACGCGAATGTCGCGGGTAGTGAGGGGCGGTTTGGTGGTGGTCATTGTTTATCCTCTAATAATTCGTGTTCAAATCCATTCCGGCGTATAGTGAAGCGACCTGTTTTTCATATCCATTGAACATCAGGGTCGGCCTGCGCTGAAGCTCCCCGATACGCCGCTCCGTCTCCTGTGACCAGCGCGGGTGTGCCTTTTCCGGGTTGACATTGGAATAAAAGCCATATTCTTCCGGCGCGATTGACGACCAGAATGTGGCCGGCTGTTCTTTCACAAGCTCAATACGCACAATGGATTTGCTGCTTTTGAAACCATATTTCCAGGGAACTACCAGCCGGATGGGTGCACCATTCTGATTGGGCAGTTCCTTTCCGTACAAACCGGTCGATAGCAGCGTCAGATCATGCATGGCTTCATCCAAACGCAAGCCTTCGGTATATGGCCAGGGGAACGCCGGGTTGATCAGGCCGGGCATTTCTTCCGGCCGCTTCAGGGTGGTGAACTTCACGTAACGCGCGTCAGCCAGCGGGCGGACATCCTTCAGCAGGTCTGCCAGCGGAAATCCCATCCAGGGGATGACCATCGACCAGCCTTCCACGCAGCGAAGCCGGTAAATACGCTCCTGTCGTGGAAAGCGCGCCAGAATATCCTCAATGCCGTATGTCTTCGGGTTTTCCACCAACCCGTCCACCCGCACCTCCCAGGGTGACGTTTTCAGCCGGGGCGCCAGCCTGGCCACTTCTTCCTTACCCAGGGAAAACTCATAGTAATTGTTGTACCCGGTGATGCCTTTGTAATCGGTCAACGCGTCACCCAGTTCATCTGTTGTACCTTCAGGGTATACCGGATCCGGTGACGGCTCAGCGGGTACCGTGTTGAGCGGCGTAGGCCGGTCTACACAGGCAGTGAGCGCTGCGCTTCCCAGGGCAACAGCCCCCATTTGCAGAAACTTCCGGCGGTTGAGATAAACCGGTTCAGGGGTGATTTCTGATGCTTTTATTAACGGATCGTTCCAAAGTTTTTTCATTAAGATCACCATTTACCTACAAATAAAACTGCCTTTCGCATAATTATGATTTTCTTCTTCTCCACTTTCTACCTTAAGTAAAACCTTTTTCCTGAATTCTTTCCGGTATAGTCATAAAAAAAAGGGTGATTAACCTCACCTTGTAATATGTCTGACAATTTGCTATTCTGAAACGGAAGTAAATTTTTGCGGGAGGGACGATTGACGATCGGCTTCTCCATATCCTTTTGAAATTGCGGGTTCCTTGCCGAGGAACCCGCATAATTTTTTAACCCTTATTCAGTAAAAGGAGCCTGCCTATGACCGTGAACCCGAATCCTTTTGAAATGGCACAGCAGCAGTTTGACCATGTGGCCGAAATGCTCAATCTTGACCCTCAAGTGCGTGAGATGCTTCGCTGGCCGATGCGCGAATACCACTTCCGCATCCCGGTACACATGGACGACGGCACGATCCGTGTTTTCGAAGGTTTCCGTGTTCAACATAACGATGCCCGCGGTCCCAACAAGGGCGGCATCCGCTTCCATCCAGCCGAAACTGTGGATACCGTGCGCGCCCTGGCCATGTGGATGACCTGGAAATGCGCGGTAGCGGATATTCCGCTGGGCGGCGGCAAAGGCGGTGTGGTCATCGACCCCGCCACTTTATCGGTTACCGAAAAGGAGAAGCTCTGTCGCGGGTTTATCCAGCGCATCTGGAAAGATATCGGCCCGCGCAATGACGTCCCCGCGCCGGATGTGGGTACCAACCCGCAGATGATGGGCTGGATGATGGATGAATATTCCAAACTCTCCGGCCAGTTCACCCCCGGCGTGATCACCGGCAAACCTCTTGGCGGCGGCGGTTCACTGGGCCGCACCGAAGCCACCGGCTACGGCGT
>CAYQTY010000041.1:0-3969 GCA_964420535.1 uncultured Leptolinea sp.
GCAGATATTCGCGTAAAAGCTCGGTATTCACTGTGCCAAATGGTTCGTCTTCTTTGAATGGCAGCTCGAAAGCCGCGCATTCCAGGTGCCCGAGCAGGATGACAGGATGATCGGGATCGACCAATGCCGATTCCGGGGAGCGCCCGGTAAGGTATTCAGGATGGCTTATTAAATACTGGTCAATCGGGCTGCCTGAAGCTACAAGAACGGCGACAGAATCAGCCATTTTACGGCCGGCCCGGCCTGCCTGTTGACGCAACCCGGAGACGCTTCCCGGGTATCCGGTCATTAGAACCGCGTCAACACCGCCAATATCTATGCCCAACTCGAGCGCATAGGTAGCCGCCACCGCCCGCAATTTTCCGCTACGCATATCACTTTCGATTCGTCGCCGGTCTGCCGCCAGATAACCGGAACGGTAGGCATGGTACTTCGCCGGATCGTCGTTCTGCTGTTGCCGGAGTTGCCTGAGGAGCATTTCAACACCTCTGCGCGACCGGCCAAAAATTAAAACTTGAATACTCCTGTCAAGGAGATTTCCGGCTAGACGGATAACTTCAGATGTCGCACTCTTGCGTATTCCGGTTTCCTCATGAACGATGGGAGGATTATATAAAATGGTCGTTTTCCTGCCATGTGGAGCACCATCCTGGTCGATCACTACCAGGTCTTCCCCTGTCATCGCTTTTCCATGTTCTGCGGGGTTCGCGATGGTGGCAGACGTTAAGATAAATCTGGGATTACTTCCGTAGAATGCCGCAATCCGCTTCAATCGCCGGATCACATTAGCCACGTGCGATCCAAAAACACCCCTGTACGCGTGGATTTCGTCAATTACAATGAAGTCCAATCCTCGAAAGAAACTTTCCCACAAGGTATGGTGTGGAAGTATTGCGGTATGCAGCATATCGGGATTGGTTAATAAACACCGGGCAACCTGCCGGATGACGGGACGTTTCTGTGCAGGAGTATCGCCATCATAGACACTTACCTGGATAGCCTCATTATCAGAGGACTTTTCAAACGCAGTCAATTCCAATAGTTTTTCTTGCTGGTCATGAGTCAAAGCTTTGGTGGGAAATAAATATAAAGCCCGCGAAGCAGGTGACTTAATCAACCGGTCTAGAATGGGAAGGTTGTAACACAATGTCTTTCCACTGGCTGTTCCGGTGGTGATCACAACATTTTTTCCCTGGTTTACTGCCTGATAGCTCGCTGATTGATGGGAATACAGCCGTTCAATACCCTGTTTCCTCAGTTGACCGGACAATTTCAGAGAAATTTCGTCAGGAATAGGGCAAAAATCACCAGGCGAGGATGCGGATTGAGAATGGTATTGAATGTTTTCCGCATAGTCCCTGGCGGAAAACCAGTATTTCAACACTGAATCAAGATTTGATATACTTTCTCTGTTCATACGGTTTATCGGAAATATATTCTACTATCATTCTACAGGAAACTATCCATGTCCGCCCTCTTAATCCTTCCATTTTTTTTTGGATTAATTGCTGGAGTTCTTGCCAATTATCTGGCGGACGTGCTTCCGCGAAACCGTCATTTGACTTACCCCGTATGTCTCGACTGTGGAGAAACCCGTACAATCTTAAGTTTCCTGTCAGGAAAGAAATGTGAAGCCTGTGGAAAAACCAATGTTTTCCGTTACTTATTGGTAAATCTCGCATCAGTAGTCCTGTCACTGCTGGTATGGTTATTTCCTGCCGGATCACTCCCTTACTGGGGCAGCCTGATCTTGTTAATCGTTTTCCTCACCATCATAATCACGGATATTGAATACCATGTGATCCTCAACCAGATGAGCATCACCGCGTTTATTGTCACCATCACGGCAGGATGGGTGTTGCATGGATGGCTAAAAACCTTACTGGGCGGAATAAGCGGCTTTCTGCTGTTTTTGGGACTATATTACCTGGGAAGACTGTTCACCCGATTTATGTCACGCAAGCGCGGAGAACTTGTGGAGGAAGAAGCGCTCGGTTTTGGTGATGTTTACATGGCCGGAGCGATCGGTTTTCTCACGGGATTTCCCTATGTACTTCCGGCTTTACTTGCGGCTATTGTCTTTGGCGGAATTGTGTCTGCCTTGGTGTTGATCATTTCTTTAATCAGGAAGTCCTATGAAGCTTTTCGCGCCATACCATATGGCCCATTCATAATAGCCGGCGGGGTTTTTATTATCTACTACTATTTAATCAATCCTGTGAAATAACTAATGACACTGTGGTCCTGAAGTTACCACAGTGTCGGGTACATTTGCCCGATATTTTTCAAAATTTGCTGTAAATTTGTTGATCAACAGCTTTACGGTTTCTTTAAACGCTTGCTTATCTTTCCAGGTTTCTGCAGGCGACAATAACCTGTCCGGTACCCCGGGGCAGGTAGAAGGAACCGCTAGATTGAACCACACTTCATTGCGCATAGATGTTTCACGGATCATTCCGTTTAAGGCCGCATAGATCATAGCCCGGGTATTTGCCAATGGAATTCGAGTCCCATAGCCATATTTTCCGCCCGTCCAACCGGTGTTTATCAACCATACAACGGCGCCGGTTTTATTCAAGAACTCCAGTAACAATTCCGCGTATACTTTAGGATTCATGGGGAGAAAAGGCGCTGCAAAGCAAGTGGAAAATGTGGCTGTCGGTTCCTTACTGATTCCAGTTTCGGTACCGGCTATTTTTGCGGTGTATCCTGAAAGGAAATAATACACAGCCTGGTCATATGTCAGCTTAGAGATAGGGGGAAGCACTCCAAAGGCGTCTGCTGAGAGGAAAAAGATGTTTCGGGGCTGGGCAGCACACCCCGATTCTACATAATTATCAACATAATGGATCGGGTAGGCGGCCCGGGTGTTTTCTGTGATCCGGCTGTTATCAAAATCAATCAAACGTGTGTCCGGGTCCATGACAACATTTTCCAGCACGCTGCCAAAATTATGCGCGGCTTTCCAGATTACCGGTTCCAGTTCCTTTCTCAGGCGGATTGTTTTTGCGTAACACCCGCCCTCGTAATTAAAAATTCCGTGATCGCTCCAGCCGTGTTCATCGTCACCGACCAATTTCCTGTCAGTATCTGATGACAATGTTGTCTTGCCGGTGCCGGAAAGTCCAAAGAAGAGTGCAGTATCTCCCTCTTTTCCCACATTCGCCGCACAATGCATGGGCAAAATGCCCTTTGCCGGCAAAATATAGTTCATATAGGTGAACACCGATTTCTTAATCTCTCCCGCGTATGCCGTTCCGCCAATAAGGACCAGTTTTCGCTCGAGGTCAACCACTATAAATGTGGAAGAATGTATTCCATCGCCTTGAGGGTCAGCCTGAAATCCTGGAGCGCATATCACAGTAAAAGAAGGTGAGAAGTTCGCCAGGCGGTCACCGGTAAGGCGAAGGAACAGATTTTGCGCCACGAGACTATGCCAGGCGCGTTCTGTCATTATTCTGACGTACGTCTCATTATCTGGATCAGAACCAACCGCCATATCCTGCAGGAAGACGTCTCTGCCCTGAAAATATGCCTGGAGTTTTAACAGCAACCTGTCAAATTGTCCCGGCTCGATAGCTTTGTTAACATCTCCCCAGTCAATGACACCGTTAGTTTGTTCAGTCCGCACAAAAAACTTGTCATTCGGAGAACGGCCTGTATGCGGTGATGTGTCAACAACAATGGCGCCTGTTCTCGAGATCATTCCTTCTTTCCGGAGAATGATCTGCTCAACAAGCTCCGCAGCAGAGAGATTCCAATAGACAGCCTGAAGATTGTGAAAACCCAGATAATCGAGCCCAAATATCCGGGGAGTGCCTGAAAAACTGTTCAATGTCATTCCGGCCTCCAATCACTAATAGTTCTATTGTATAGTTTTACCAGTCATTGAACCGTACCAGTACCAGACAATGTCACTTGCTGGTTTTCCTCTAATGGAAGAAGATTGGTCGTGTGTGCTGCCCGCTG
>CAYQTY010000041.1:3979-10713 GCA_964420535.1 uncultured Leptolinea sp.
CGCCTTGTTGAAATACCAGCAATCCAATCCCGCCGGTTTATCTCAGGAATCGCCGCGTTGTATAAATTAGCCTGTTCCTGTAAAGAAACTGCCAAACCGGGTTGCGAGGGGAATGGGAAATTCAGGAGATGTGGTGAAACACAATTGCCCGAAAGGTTCACGCACCCGTAATACGCAGTTTCCATCGAAGGCAGATCAAGTCCGATCCAGACTTTCTTCCCGGAATTCTCAACGAAAGGATAAAGGTCATCATCCAGTTTTTCAGCAATTCTGTCTGTGTAAGTCCGTACATCACCCTGTGAATCGGCAATTCTTCCCAGATTTAGAAGGTAAATACCGGAAAATTTTTCCATCGATACCGGATTTTGAGATTGTATGTCGTTAAAACTCATCGCCAACCAGGTTTCACCGGAATACGCAATGGTCACTTCAGAAAAAATAGATTCCCATCGTTGAGGTCCGTCTTCAGGGTAAGAATTCAGCACGTCAGAATTAGACAGCCTGCCTCCCATCACCTCTGACAAATCCTCATCGCCCAGAATCAATCCATCTGCTTTCAAATTGGATGCTAGAAGAGCCGTTGACCGGTAAAATCCAGATAAGCCATCAAACCATTGATCCCAGCCGGTTTGTCCCCCCGGGAATGAGTTCCAGAAATCATCCGCTGAAACAGGAAATCGTGTTTGAGCCATCAAATAGACACTCAAACCCTTTTCACGGGCTAATGAAGCTACCTTTCGGATTTCAGAAACCGGCATATCTGTACTGATATCTGGTGACAACCATACCGGGTCCGCCGAACGGAACGACCAGGTGACAGGGATAATCACCGTATTCGCGTTTATCCCTACGATATTGTCCAGACTTAGTTCCAGATCAGGTAACCATGCAGGACGGTACGCGTCAGTCATTTCAACAGCCACGCGGTAGTCAGGTTCTTTAGGTGATATGGATTCAGTGGTCACAATTGTAGGGTCAGTGAGTGGCGACCAGCTAGACCATTGAGTTGCAACTGTTTGCAAAACCAGGTCAGATCCTGTTGCTTCAAAAGAAAGCAATTGTTCTTCGCCAGTGGATAGGTCTATAGTTCCGCACATTTCTGAACGGCAAAACCGGTAGTCCACAGGAGCTGAAAAATTTAGTGGATTTGAAAGCCGGAGTTCAAAACTTCCATCACCAACCGGCCACATTTCCAAAGGATCCATCCAGCCAAATGTATTGAACTGTATTTGAATATTGTCAGTTTCGGGAGTTCCCGAAGGAGGGATAAACTTAAAGGTAACTGGACCATAGTTGGGCGTCGTCCAAGAAGCGATACTATCCTCAACCGTCATATCTTGCTCGTCGACAAAAATGGTATGCCTGATCGAATTACCCGCGGAGTTTATCTCACCATTCCAGAAGGTATCCCCTGTTGAATACATATAATGCAATTCTGTATCCACCGGAAGTTGCACAACTGCCAGATATTGCCGGCCGGATTGCCTTGCCAGGGTAACTCCACGGGACTGAATCAGGCTGGAACCGCCAAACAAGCCTGCAATACTATCGCCCATGGAGGATATATTTCCGAATAATTGAATATTTGCCAATGGAGGAGTGCTCTCAGGAACCTTAACAATGAATGTGACATTTACCAGACCACGGGGTGAAAGTACCACATCCATGGGTGTAACATTGTTCTCCTCGATAACCGCCTGTTGCTCAAACGGTTCAAATGCCCCGGAAGGACTAAAAATTGTCACATTCCGGATTCCCACTGGAACGCCTTCCAGAATGAATTTTCCATCTATGCCCGAAGATGTTGAAAGCCCGGCCGTTGTAACGATGGCATCTACAGCTGCCTGTCCGGTGTCACTTAATTGCAGAGTTCCCTCCAGTCGGCCTGAGAGTAAGTTCTTTTCGCCCAATGTAAACCCGAGAATGGAATCTTGTATTCGAGTGTGCCCGGTTATATAGAAAAAACGGGAAGGAAGAATTTTCCCGTCAGGTCCAACTTCTACATTATTGCTATCACTGGTTTGTACATACCGGTATTGGATTAGCGCTCCTTTTTTAGAAGGAACATCCAGTTGAAAATGCCGTTCATCCACTTTTTCCATTGGCTGATAAATCGGGCTGAGTTGATGAGAATTCAAACGGTCAACCCATTCTATAGATAAATGCGAATCACCAGACAAAGGTTCTGGTAGTTCAACAAAAAATGATGCCAGCACATCAGGATGAGTGCTGGCAGATCGGGTGTCATTTCTTCCGGTAGTGTTGATTCCACATGCTGTCAGTATGATCACACCAATCAGAAGGGTGGGGATCAACATTCTGCTCACCGGAAACTGCAAAGCGTGAAGACGCATTAGAGTGCAGGATTTACTCGGTTCTAGATTTCACAATGGATGAAAATGCCTGATGGATTTCGTTAGACCTGTTCGCCAGGGCGCCCAGTACTCCATTTACAAATCGGGGTGTAGATTCTGAACCGTAGAATTTTGCCAGTTCAATAGCTTCATTGATGGCGACTTTAACCGGGGTGCATTGTTGAACGGCAAATTCCCACATGGCGATACGGATGATATTGCGATCAATTACCGCCACCTGGTCCAATGGCCACTCCGGGGCGTGTTGAGAAATATAGTCGTCCAGTTCCTTACGAATTGGAAGGACGCCAAAAACGATCTGACGAGAAAAATCCATTAATGTGGCATCCAATGGTTCGTCAGCCAGCCTTTCCTCAAATACAAGACCGGGCTGGTGGGTTGTCATATCCTGTTCGTAAAGAACTTGCAAGGCGATACAACGGGCCTTGGTGCGTGATTTCATATTATCAGGACTCGCTCACCGGGCTAAAATCAATATCTTCGATATGGATATTTATCTTTCCAATTTCCATACCAACCATGTTGGAAATGGCGCGGGCTACTTGTGTTTGGATTGTCCGGCTGACATCCCGGACATTCACATCCCGATTTAATACCACATGGATTTCCGCGTATACGGCGTCATTTTCTACCTTTATTTCCACTCCTTCATTAACACCGCGGTGGAAGATGCGGTTAATATCATTTGTTGCCAGCGCCAAACGGCGTACTCCCGGCACTCCAAGAGCAGTCAACCGCGCAATGGATACCAGTACTTCCGGTGCGATAGTAGTTTTTCCGGGGGGGCGATTTCCCTTTGTCATGTAATCTCCTTACACGCATGTTATATAAATTATAACCCCGAAAATTCCGAGGGTTTTCATTTTTACGAAGTTTTCTGTTATTTATCTAAGAATTCGATTGATCTTGTGTTCACTTTGTGGTGTTGCTTATCCAATAGCACACAGTGACCGCAATCATCCAATTCAATCAAGTGTTTCTCTCTGGAAGAGACGGCATTATAAACCAGGAGTGCGCTTTGTTGGTCAATGGTCTCGTCGTTTTTGCCCTGAAAGATAAGGATGGGTTGTCGGATTTCGGGAAGGATAGTCATTACCTTGTTCTGTAGCATACCTAATTCAACGACCGCACTCAATGGATTTATATGGTAACCCTGCCAGGGTAAATATCCTTCTCTCGTTGGTTCCAAATGGCGTTTAGGGGATCCAAATAATAACCGTGAAAACAACCTGGCTTTGAAAAGGCCGGGAATTTTTAGAGCAGGGGCGTATACAACCAGCTTTTCTATTTCAGGGTGGCAGGCAGCCAGGAATAGTGCAAGCAATCCACCCATTGATTCGCCTCCAACGAACCACCGGTTTGTTCGGCTTTTCAGGCGATGGAATGCATTCTCAGCACATTCGATCCATGCTGTGTGCCGGGTGTTTGCCAGGTCGCGAGGGGTCGTTCCATGACCCGGTAGAAGCGGCGCAGAAACCGTCCACCCTAATTGGGAATGGATCTCCTCTGCCAGAACGCGCACTTCCAACGTGGTGGCGGTGAAACCGTGAAATAGCAAGATCCCTGTGGATGATCCTTCCAGATGGAATGTTTCTGAGGGATACGCAGGGTTAAAAAGATTCTCGTTCACAACTCCGTCTCAATAAATGGAATGGTGTTTGTGGCTTTAGGCATTACCGCGATTCGGGCATTTTCCGGCAGGAACAGGCCTGCTTTCGTGAAAGCGCTTTCAAGAGAATCAGCCGGCTCAAGGAGCAGTCTCCGGATACGGTCAGCTTCAATACTGGAAACGACGATTATTTTGATACGCCGCTGCTCACGGGCGAATTGCAGGGCTTTATGTGGGCCTACCTTGAATCCTTCCATCCGGAGCTTGGAAAACACAGCGTCAACGGATGAAACTCCTTCCATAAAAGCCTCGTAGCTGTTGCTCCCCACACCTTCCACACACTCCGCCGCAAGGATTACACATCCGCCGTCGCGGGTAATACTGGCAGCGTGTGAAAGGCCTTTTTGGGATTGATACAGGTTAATATCCTTCGGATAGCCTCCAGGGGAGGCTATGACAAGGTCGAAATCACCCTTTGGTATTCCGGTCTGGCAGATCCTTCGGGAAAGCGGTATTCCGGCCTGCATAACGTCTCTGGGTGACCCAAAAATAGCATGCATGATCTGTTTAGCCGGATTCATGATCACATTCAAAGCAGCATCGCAATGAATAAGGTCGCCAATTTCTTCCAGGTCCTGTCGGGTAGGGTTGGTGTCATACACGCCAAAAGTGGATTCCGGTTCAACCAGCATGGAATGGTTTTTATTGATCGTCTGCCGGCCAGTGAGCCCAATTCCCGCAGTTTTTGCGCCGCCGGAATACCCCATGAAATGATGCGGTTCAATATTTCCCACCAGCAATTTCAGGTCTGACTGGTAAAACGAAGCATTTACATAAACCGGGGTACGCCTTGATGTTTCACCCAGGTATTTCAAGTTTTTTGAATCATCGCAATCGTGGGAGACGATCTTATAATCCCTGATTATTTCATCAGGCAAGAGAAGATCGAATTCGTCACTGCGCATAGGTGTATGGGTCCCTGTAGCAATGAAAAATTCGATGTATTCCTTCTTTACACCCAGTTGCTTAAGTTTTGCCAGGAGGGGAGGTATCATCATTGAATTTGGAACCGGCCGGGTTTTATCATTTATGGCAATGGCAACCGTTCCATTGGGATCGACGCTGTCCCAAAGGAATTCGCCAACCGGATTCTCAATGCAATCTGATACCATTTCCTCGCCCCCAAGGGTGGGGGATGAAGCCGGGGGCATAAGTATGGATGTATCATACTTTTGAGGAATATCTAAAAAAATCTGCCCTTTACCATATGGTAGTTTAATCTCAGTCATAAAATTCAGTTCCTAAAATCAAAAAACGCATGACCGCCGCCAATCACAAGGGGATTCAGGTCCATCAGCTTCTTCGCGGAAGCAACAGCCAGGATGGGGTCGCCGGTTGTCGCGTTGGTGGTGGCTACAGGTTTACCTTTTTCACTTGTGAAAGCGTCTCCAGCGATCAGAATGCGCTCCGCTGGCAAAAAAAAGGATATATGTCCGGGAGTGTGCCCTGGAGAGGCAATTACCTGAAGCCCTCCAAGGATGGGCAATACTTCACCTTCTGAGACAATTCTATTGACAGGTACAGCGGGGGATACCATAATCACCGGCTCCAGAACAGCCATGAGTAGTTTTGTTAAACCTTTCACCTCAATTTTCCGGCTAAAAACTCCGCTTTTAATTGCTTCAGCTTCAATTTCCGAACTCCAGATTTCACAACCTGTGGTATTTTTTATATCAAACGCGGCGCCATAATGATCCGCATCAGAGTGGGTGATCAGGATGCGTTTCAGATCTGAATAATCGAAACCCAGTTGCTGTAAGGTTTTTAGAATAGTCTTTGCGTTTGCGCGCATACCTGTATCGATCAGTGTCAGGTCTTTTCCATCAATCAGCAGATATTGGTTGACGAATCTGCCAAGGCGATGGACAGTGGGGATAATTTTCATAGAATTCCTCCGTAGTAAGCTGTATATCAATTCTATCCCTAATTAGCACAAGCCTGAGAAGGGTAATGAATATTTTCAAGCTTACGGCTCATTATGAGATCATCCTCATGGTAACCACAAAATAATGGCTTACTTTTTGCATCATCGTTATATACGATTTCCATTATTTACAAAAATCCACAGGAAGGTGACTGCCATTGGTCTTCGTAACGATGAAACTTATTCATTGTTTACTTCCAATCCAAATCAATTTTTCTCATGGGCAGGGGAGTGGAAAAACATGATAATAGTGTAAAATTGATTTATGGTTTCGATAAGTTACATTATCGCAAGCATTACGCGGAATAGGAGATACCCCTGATGAACCCCTCTTTAACGATAAATGACGCCGTAGAACGCTTCCTGTTGACTGTATCTCAGGCCCGCAGTGAAAACACCGCGCTAACATACGGAAACGCTATGTCGCATTTCCTGCGTGTTCTTGAAGATAATCATAAGGAACCTTCTGAAAGCCCCTCTACGAGCCTTACAGAGGACGCTGTGGCCTGGATGATATCAAGCCTCAAAGATCACGCTCCCTCCACAGAACGGCTTTACCTGACGGCTGTCACACGGTTCTACGAATTCCTCGCGTCAGAAAATTTAAGTTCCATCAATCTACCACGCGTTCAGATGTTGATCCACCAGAGAGCCCGCAGACCGGGACAAAGGCTGCCAATGTTTCCACGCGACAACATTGACACTATTGTAGAACACATGATCAAGATAGATTATACGTGTATTGAATCTCCGGAGGAAAAACTGC
>CAYQTY010000041.1:10723-15976 GCA_964420535.1 uncultured Leptolinea sp.
TTCGTGATGATCGCCGGCTCCGCCTCGCCCGCGGTTCACGAAGCCTGCGGCCTGCGTAGAGGTGACATTGACTGGAACGAAGGAAAAGCCCTCGTGATCGGTAAAGGCAACCGCCAGGCCGTGGTTCGTTTCAGCAACCGGTCCATGCAGGCTATTCGTGATTATCTGGGCGCCCGCTCCACCCTGGATGGATCCAGCGGGAAACCATTGGCTTCATTACCAATTTACGCCAGGCATGATAAAGGAGCCGGTTCTAAGGTCAAACCGATCACCACAACAACCGGCCGTGAAATTGTGTCGGATTGGGTGAAATCTATTCTTGGTACAGAGGCAGTTGGAACCATCACCCCTCACAGTTTTCGCCACTATTTTGTTACCCGGGTCCTTCACAGTTCGGGTAACCTGAAACTCGCACAGGAATTGGCCCGTCACAAAAGCATCGCTGTCACACAGCGTTACGCTCACCTGAATGATGATGAACTCGACCGGGGTTATTATGATATTTTTGATTTATCAAAGCGAAAAAGCGAAGAATGATATACTATACGCAATTTGATGAAATTTTTAGGGTGATTTTTTACGATTTTTCGGCTTTTTAAACCGTTCTGAAGCATAAAGTTGATTTAATACATCCTCCAACCCTGTCTTGGCTTCATTTCTAAACATATCATCCAATGACAAGTTGGGAGTTGGTAGTATTGCCTGCGCAGCATTATTAATATTCCCGCCAGTGAATGTCTCAACCTTTTCTTTCGGAGGGCTGGAAATTTCAGATAAATTGGTCTTTTGAATAAAAAAATCATTTTGTTTTTGCTGTACCGGTTTGATCACCAGGTCGGTTACTGCTTCTAGTACGATTTGCGGCCGTTTATTTCGAATCGACATCAAACCGGTTATGGATAAATTTTTTCCTGTTAAACCATCCGGATTAATGCTGATCCTTTGAAAATCTTCCAGTACCCCACCCCAGATAACTGCGGTAAAACAATTCTCCCGCCAGTTGCCAAAGTTGATAAAAATATGGTCAGCACCATCCTCTGTATGGCCGTGAAATACTTCTTTAACTTCGCCAACGACTGTTACTATTCGTCCTATTGATTGCTGGATGGATGTCAGCCAATCAGCCTGATAAACCGGAACGTTTGCTTTTTTGTTGACTATTTTTTTATGATTATCTGGCGTAAGAAGCAAAAATTTGCTTTCTTTTCCAGTAATGAGTTCTTCCAAAGACGGAACGTCGTTAATTGAAGATACACAGATCTGCATGAAACTTGATATATATCGGGAAACTGATGGAATAACAGTCAGTCTCCTCAATAAACGAGAACTACCTGGATCCAGAAAATCAGACCGTTGAAAAAGAAGCCCCTCTCCTCCTGATTGGTATTGATCCCATAGTCCAGGTTCAGCGGCAAGGGCGAGTAGAGCCAGATAGATCACAATCGCGGAGAACCGATCCATTTTCTCATTAAAATCTGCGTTAGAGCGCGATGGATGTTGGAAATGGATATTCCCCAGCTCACTACTTTTCCGCCCAGTCAATGAGGGAACATACATGCCATCATAGTCAATCAGAAAAACATCGCCCGATTTGACCATAATATTACGGTGTGACAGGTCTCCATGAGCCAGTCCATTTGCCTCGAGCGTACGGCAAACATCCCGGAATTTCTCGCTTAATGCCAGCAAATCATCCGGTTGACGAAGATGATGAAAAACAAAGGCTTCAAGCGATTCGCCTTCGATCCATTCAACAATAGATATGGGGAAATGCTTTCCATGTACAGCTATTCCGTGTTGGAAGTATCGGGTTGGAACAAAAAATGGCAATGACAGTTTTTCCAATGACTGACAAATCTGGGTATACCGGATGGCGCGGTCACGGACAGCGCGATGAAAACAACGGGCTGCCCAGATGTTGTCCTTTAATTCAATTTTATATGTAAGTGCAAAGCCCCCGGAGCGAACCCGTGGAAACCCCCACAGGTCAATTTCCACCATGCCCTGACGAAGAAAATTGGAAGAAAAAGAAATCTCCGGATGCTGTAGCGCTGACTGATAATCCGCGAAAGAAGGGAAAACAGGAGGATTCACGATATGCCCTCCCCCAGTTCAATATAAATAATTGATGTATCATCATTCCGAATTTCACCATTTTTTCGGAGAGTATTAATAAATCCGGAAAATTGTGGGCTATTTCCAGTATCTTTGATCACCCGGACCATATTTTGATAATCGGATGGATTTGTAGCTGGTTTTCTCATGATCCACGATGCCATAGCATCAGAGGCCAGGATCAATTGATCTCCTCGTTTCAGAGAACCTCTTGCCATATGGATCTTTCCCTTGATTGAATCCATTTTCTCACTTTTTGAGGGAATTAAAACCGGCGAATTATTAAACTCACTTGGATTCTGCAAAGGTAGGGAAAGATATATTTTATGGTTATGCGCAATAAATAGACAACAATCCCCTACCGCTAATGCCCGCCACGAATATGCAGTAGATGGGTGAAGCGGATCGTATTGGATTTCTAGCCAGGCTAACGCAGAAAACGCTCCCTGCCTCACCTTTTCCATCGCGTGCCATGGTAAATCCAATCCCTGGAGAGAAACCTGCCATTCGACGCCTGCTTTTTTTACGGCATCAAGAAACGCGTATTCCGAGAGCCTCGCCTGAGTACAATGCTTGACGAGACAATTTGCCCACAAACCCGAGAAACTGGTTTGTGTAGCTCCATCAGCTACAGCAAAAGACGCACGTTCGCTTTTTCCGTTTACACAACCATATATTTCTGACGGAATAACGGCGTCTTCATTTTCAGACGGTTTATTTCCGAATTTGGATATGGAATGGGAGAACCAGGTTAGAGGTTCCAAAACGTACGCTATACCAGGTTGGCCGGCCTGGTGCCGATTTCCAAACCCTGAACGATACCGGCAATATCGGCATTGTAGACAATGCTATGCGCGTCAGCCTCGATCTCCAAACCGAGCAATTCTTCGGCCGCCCGCCGCAGGTTTTCCGGCAGCGGGCTTGACATGGTAAACATGGACCGCGATGAGAAATCCGGCATTTGTTCTACACTGGACGGATAAAGAACCGGCCTATCAAATGGATGTGAAGATGTATGCAATGTGATCAAGAGCACGTTGCCGTCATTAGTTGAAAGCGATCGTAAGGCTTCAGCAGCATCTGCCACTTTTCCGTCATTTGATTGTCCATCTGTCAGGTTTATAACTGTAGGCGGATATGAATCAGGATGTTCTTCCACCCAACGGGAAAGAACGGAATAAGCCTCTTCAAAAACCTGACGCATTGGTGTATGCCCCCGGGCAAACGGTTCAACCCAAACAGGGAATTTTACATTGACTTCAATGAATCCACCGGCACCATCGGGTTCTTTTCGAAGCCGGTCTTCGATCCGCAAAGGATTCTTATAGACATCATCAACCCACGCCAGGTGTGTTTCTTCATCCGCGCAAGAAATGATGGATCGGATATCAGAACCATATCCTATAACACCTACCTGATAGTACTGGCGAATATCCAGGTCTTTCGAAGCAGATACTACCAGACTTTGCAAGACCCTGTTCAATGCCTCTGCGACAAATTCAGACTTTTTCGGATTTCCAGGAGTTCCCATGATCGGTTCATTCATGGATGTAGAATGGTCTACGAGAAATAAGAAACAGGTTGGATTGGCGCGACTTATCTCAGCCTGATATGTCATGATATTCTCCAGTAGAAATAATTATCGTTCTCTGCTTTTCATTAAATATAACACCCGCTGACTTCCTACGACCGGCTTTTTGTTTACAATTTCGAAAGATTTCGAGAAAGCTTCTTCAAATCCGTCTATGGAATAGCGGGGAAAAATATCTTTGCGGGTCGTAAGCAGTATTTGAACCTGCGAATCTTCTTTTGGAACGAATTCAATCACCAGGTTCTTTCCGAGGGTGCGAAGATAATCCGCGAAATTCTCCAGCGGCACATTATTGGAAATGCATATATGGTGAATTATTGCGAGAGCCATCACCACATCCGCTGGCCCCCGATCTGCGAGTGAGTCCCGTTCGCTGTTCGCCCAACCTATACTTCCACTCGGATTTGTCAGATCGAGCACCAGAGGAAGGATACCTGTTTCTTTTCCAGCTTTGACTTGGCGGTAATTTTTCTCCACGGCTGCCGGGTCAATATCAAATGAGACTACCGGACCACAATCTGAAACCGGGCGGCTGAACTCACCTGTATTGGCACCCATATCCCATATTGTGCCGCCGCCAGCCTGCTGCACAAATTCTTTCACAAGGCTTTTCTTCTTGTCAAACGCATCGGAAGAATAATTGGTGATATCGTAATAATCAGCCCATTCCGTCCCCTGCGGCTTCCACTCCAGACCTTTTACAGTAGACACCAGGTTATCCACCAGCCCAAGCAATCCTGTTGTAGAAACCCGGGTTTCTCCGGTATTTTTTCCCTGTGATTCGGAATATTTTTTTTGAGCGCCAGCATGAATATGAATATGAGTTGCCAATCCCAGGTTTAATCGGGTTGACCACGGTAATAATTTGGAAGCCATATCCAACGGGATTCCGTCAATGTAAACCCTTAAAAGCTGATTCAAACGGATATCCACTTTCGACATCAATGCCAACGGCGCGAGAAAATGTTGGCAGAACTGACGGTACGCATCCCATGGTTTTCCATCTTCATAGTCATCAAATGATAACGTATCGATCAGAACCGGTTTCCCTTTATGAAATTGAATGTTATACGCACTGGCGTCCTTCAAAATCATCCCCTTCTCAAGGGCCAGATTTTGAATTTTTAATGTCAGCAGAGCGGCATCTTTTAATTGACTAAAACTCCACTCATAGGGATACGAAATAAATCCAATACGTTCCGGCTGAATAATTCTATACGCCGACTCTTTTTGTGCCGGTTCCACATTATCAACCTCAGTATGTGGAATCAACCAACCTTTCTTTACCAACGCGGCATATAAGCCGCTTGAGTTTAATTTTTCATAAACGGATTGGTACTCCTTGTTGACCTGACGAAATAAAACATCATCTTTGATAAAAAGGAATCCGCTAGGATCACGAAAGGAAGAGGAAATAGGAGCCGATGTTTTACCCATGGTGATTTACGCGTTGCTCTTTTCTTTAACGAAGTAGATAAATGGCAGGCTGATAAACGTGATCAACATTTTTATAATGACATTAGCCCAGAAAATTCCCCACACAGACT
>CAYQTY010000041.1:15986-16324 GCA_964420535.1 uncultured Leptolinea sp.
AATGCCATAAACGAAAATGTCAGGGAATCCAGAGGAACAGATATTGAATTACTGACCAGTACCCGCATCCATTGGTAACGCCGGGTTATTTTTTCGACCCATACACGATAGACTTCCGTATCAACCAGTTCAGCCACCAACTGTGAAAGTACACTGGCAATCGTAATCCGCCATACAGGCGATAATACTTTGCCCCACACGTCACTTGAACCGGCAGCTGTATCCGGCTGCAAAGTAGAAACAAACCAGAAAAACAGGGACAAGGTAGCACCGACAGATAGAAGAAAACCCTTACTGGCTTCTAGGGTTACAGGAGAAAAAGGGATAAAGAAAAAGAA
>CAYQTY010000042.1:0-3515 GCA_964420535.1 uncultured Leptolinea sp.
AGTATTGTCCCTCATGGTACTGGGTTCCTTCTTCATTCCCTGGCAAAATCTTCCTTCATTTGTAAAAACCACAGCTCCCACTGAAACAGCCACCCCTAAACCAACTGTTACAACGATCAAGAAAACAAACACGTCTGTGGCTGCGGCGAAGAAAACTCCTCTCCCAACAGTTACGGAAGTTGTCAGTATCATTGTTACAGAATCCGAACCAACCGAGACAGAAGTAACAATAGAAGAAACGGTTGAGGTTGCCCCGGTAGAAGCGACAGCAGAAGTTCCCACAGAAGAAATCATCATTACAGATACCCCTACCACTGCCCCGCCTACTGCCACACCGGCTAACCTGCTGGGTGGAAGCCCGCAGATCGCCTTTGCTTCTGAACGCTCCGGCAATTTTCAGATATGGCTGATGAATATTGACGGCACCAACCAACGCCAGATCACCGGACTGGCCAACGGAGCCTGTCAACCTTCCTGGTCGCCGGATGGAAATCAACTCGCATTTATTTCTCCCTGTAATGGCAAAAAAGACATCTACAATGGTGCGAAAATTTACCTGGCAGACAGTGAAGGTAAGAAAATTTGGGCCCTTCCCATTCCGTTGAATTCGGCAGGTGATTTCTCTCCGAAATGGTCACCGGATGGAAAAATGATCGCCTTTGCGTCACTCAGGGGAGATAGCAAATCTCACATATACCTGTTTACCTTTGCCGATTCTTCTGTTCGGCAAATAACCAGCGCTGCCTATGGTGACGTGTCACCTGCCTGGGCTCCCAGTGGATTGCAACTCGCTTTTTCCAGGCAATTCCCTAATGCCCAGATATGGATCACAGACCTGACCGGAAAACAGCAATTCCAGTACAGTCCCAGTGGAGCGATTATTAATAACTGGCCGGAATGGAATAAGGATGGATCGGTTCTTTTCTATTCACAAATGAGTCCGGATGCCATCGTTCCTTACCTTGTTGGGCTGTCATACGAAAACCGGAATAAAAACCTGGAGACCCGTATACCACCTATCGGCACGGAGGATATTGGACCGGTTGTTCAACCAGCTCTGTCACCGGATGGGCAATGGTTTACCTTTGAAGGTTGGCCGGATGGCGAAAACCACGATATCTACATACTCTCCATCGACGGGGCTACCAGGAAACGCCTTACAACAGACAAAGACCGTGATTTTGGACCGGTCTGGAGACCGGTAGGAACACCGGCTTCATGACCCTGGGAATTGGGCAGGTCATTCATAACCGTTACAGCATCTCTGAAGTGCTGGCCAGCGGTGGTATGGGTACCGTTTACCGGGCGCGAGATGAAAGCCTGGGAATTGAAGTTGCCTTAAAAGAATTCCTTCCCGGGAAGATCCCCATAGAGCATCAAATACGGAATACCGCCCTGATTGCGGGATTGAACCACCCGGCCATACCCAGGGTGACTGATTCCTTCGTAACTGAATCCGGCAGCCAGGTTCTGGTTATGGATTACATTCCTGGTGACGATCTGCGATCCATAGTGACAAAAAATGGTCCCCTCACCACAGGCATGGCAATCACTATCACGTCAACAATTGGATCGGCGCTCCAATTCCTTCATAAACAAAATCCCCCGGTCATCCATCAGGATGTTAAACCGGGTAACATCCGCATCACTCCGGAAGGAAAAGCAGTTCTGGTAGATTTTGATCTGGCCGCGGAAGTGATTGAATCAAACACAGGTAATACTACCAACGATCAGGGACAAACGCCGGGATTTGCCGCCCCTGAACAATATAACCGTATGGCTTCTCCCGCTTCGGATCAATACGGTCTCGCGGCAACCTTATTTTATTTACTCACTGGCGTAGTGCTTTCTGACGGGATAACTCGTGCAACAGGTAATTCTGCTCTACCCGAACAGGCTGTCTCCCGGGTTCCTATAGACCTGCAAACCTGTTTAAAAAAGGCTCTTCAGATCAACCCGAATGACCGGTATGCGGACGTGCAATCATTCATTGACGCGCTTTCTGCCTTCGCTCGAACCAATCCCAGCCTGGCGTCTTCTTCAACTACGCGAAACACGATGCCTTTACCCCGGAAAAGGGTGAATATGTGGGTTGCGGCTGGTCTTGGATTTGTATCTGCCCTCGTTTTATTGATCATCGCCGGTTGGTATTTCATCAGTCAAAATTCCAGGCTTATCGTTCCACCTCCGGTGAATGACCTTGAGACACCGGTCCCCTCAACAGAAATGCCGGGTCCCGTTCTGGAAGATGTTCCAGTCACTCAAACGGTCGAAGTAACTTACACACCTCTGCCTACCGCTCCAGACCGTAACAAACCCACTCCCCTGGGTGGACTTTCCGGCACTTTTGCGTATGTCTCTGAAAAAACCGGCCTTCCTCAGATCTTTATTGGCTCAACTACATCCGGTAACAGCACGCAGGTCACGAATGTCTCAGAAGGCGCCTGTCAACCGGAATGGTCGCCGGATGGGATAAGGTTGGCGTTCATTTCTCCCTGTCCTCCGAAAGCTGAAATCGCCGGTAAGCAGGAACCATACAGCGGTTCAGGTTTGTTCCTCCTGGCAGTCAATGATGGACAGATCATCCCAATTCCTTCTCCTCCGGGCGGTGACATTGAACCTTCCTGGTCACCGGATGGTACTAGAATCGCCTATACATCAATCCGGGCCAATTATCCCCAGATTTTTATTTTCGAAATTGCAACTGAGAACACAGAACAAATTACTGACACCACCGGAGGGAACAGGCAGCCAGTCTGGTCTCAAGATGGTAATCAATTGGCGTTCAGTTCTTACCGCAAAGGTTCATGGCAAATTTGGATTTCAGCCCCTGATGGCAGTGATCCGATGCCATTTTCGGTTCAAAACAACGGCGCGGCCTTCTCCGCGGATTGGTCGCCGGATGGGAAAACCATTGTCTTCAGTCAAACCAACTCCTTACGCCTGGTTTCAAAGTCGGCAAATGACGCAAACGCGCAGGAATTTGTCCTGAATCCCCGATTAACTGGCGCGGCCAACCCGGATATCTCTCCGGATGGGCGTTGGATTCTCTTTGATTCAAAAATCGGTGGGAATTATCAGGTCTACCGTATATCCATCTACGGATCAGGCGCCGAATCTCTTACTCCCGGTGATGAGATCTCATATCACCCGGTCTGGAAGCCGGTCCATTAATCCGGTAGTTAGTTTTCCAATAATTGCCGGTTTTTTTGTCGGCTGCGCCGGCGCATCACATCTAATACACGGGGAAGGACCGAAGTATACAGGCGGTAGCCAATCGGATTGATCGGATAATCCCACGCGCCAAGAGTGCGAACGACTTCTCCGCCATACCCCTGTTTGAACCGGAAAACACCGGATAACCGGTCATTTTCCGTAAATTCATCGGGCGCGCCCCACATATCATAAACAGTCTTTCCCTGTGATTTTGCCAGTAGCATTCCCTTCCATTGCAACAGATGGTTGGGCATATAGTCACGGTGTAGAGCACCCGACATACCATACAGATAATGGGC
>CAYQTY010000042.1:3525-7079 GCA_964420535.1 uncultured Leptolinea sp.
AAAGGATCACCCAGATGGCACTTACCAGGGTGCCTTCCACTTCGGCTTTCAAGCAAGCTGCCATCCCGCCGGATGTCAATGTAGACCACACCTGCCGGTAATACTCCCACGGTCGTATGATAAAACCATCGCGTGCCGCAGTTTCAGCGTACAGGCGATAGATGCCTTCCCATTCCAATTCACGGGCTTCAGAAACAACCACACCTTTTTTTTCAGCCAGCCGGATGTTATAGCGGGTTTTCTGATGCATCCGTGCCAGCAATGTCTCTTCCGGGGCGGTAAGGTCTATCTCAACGGTATTCCGGAACTGGATTTGATCCTGAGAGAAACGCCAGCCGGTCTTTGTCAGGTAGTCCCGTACTTCCAGTCCGGTTGGGTCAGATTGCTCAGATGGCGTACCGGGTATCCCCCGCCCTACCGTCAGATCTGGGTCAATCTTGATCAACAGGGCTTTTTTCATTTTCGCGTTTTCTATCAGACCGGCAAGCACTTCCTGGTAGTGTGCCGGGTTGTTCCAGTCAACTAACGGGCCGCGGGGAACATAAGAAACGGAAACAGGAATTCGGCCTGCTGATCGTGTGAGCATCATGGCTGCCGCCACAGGCTGACTTGCGTCATCAGGCCATGTGAGATAATCCGGTGTCCACCCGACAGGCGCTTTGATCCGCGCCCACTCTTCTGTTTGTAGAAATGTAGCACCCGGTAAATCTTCTATAGTGGTATTCCATTCAAGCACGGTCATCCCCCGGTCAATCCCCGGCTTTGAAGCATTTTCCACCGGATCAATTTATACAATATAGGTTGATATACATAATCATACCCCGGGCACGAACGATAGATCCGGCCGCCCAGCCCGCGTTTGAAGCGGTAAACTCCCCACAGGCCGTCCGAGCGGGTTTCAAAGCCTGCTTCCAGCTCTTCTTCCGATGCATCCGGAATACCCCACAAATCATACTGAGTACAACCCCGCGCCGCTGCCCACTTCATAGCTTCAAATTGCAGTAAATACGCGGGCATCCGTTGACGTTCCTCGTCACCGGACGCGCCGTACAGGTAATACGCTCTGGTTCCATGCGCGAACACCATCAGCATAGCCAGGGGACGGTTGTCATAGGTAGCCTGCAGCAACGCGACTTTCCCCTTCTGGCTGAAATGTCCGTAAGCCGTGCGGTAATAATCAATGGAATGGACTCCAAAGCCGTCACGGCTTCCTGTCGCTTTCATCAACCGGTCAAAAGCGTCGAAATCTTCACATTCGAATACTTTGACGTCTTTTTTCTCTGCCAGTCTTGTGTTATATCGGGTTTTTTGCTTCATCCGCGCGAGCCAGTCATCCGGAGAACCGGTAAGATCAATAAAAATAGTTTGCCTGGGTTGGATGGTATCTCCGACCGGGATAAACCCGGGGAGCATGGATGACAAGTCTCCGGAAGTAGAATCGTCCATGTCCGGCTCTACGCGTAAAAATATGGATCTGTTTTTACGGCAGATATCATGTACATCCGGCCATAAATCCGTCCAATTTAATCCCACCGGGCCTTTGGGAATATACGCCATGGTAAATCCTAAAGGTAGCTGACGGAAAAGGATCTGGGCGCCTATTTCGCCGGTAATTACCCGCTCAGGCCGCCAACCGAATAATCTCTTCGTTTCGCCCCACATAGAGGTTTGAAGAAGATGAGCCTCAGGCTTACACCCGATAAAATCATCCCACGTGGAGGTATTGACAATAGCCATGGATCAGTCGATGGAAAGCATTTCAGGCGGCGGCATGCTGCGGACAGACGCGCCGGGGATGAGGTCATCCATCATACCCAGAACAGCCGGGAAATCGCCGTCTTTCGCCAGACCGATAATCTCGTCAATGGATTTTTGCAGCGTTTCACCACGCATGTCTTCATTACTACCCAGCTGGTAAATATCTGGATGCAACGTCCGTTCAAACGCGCTTCCGCTATCCCACAGGTCTTCGCTCAATTTCTCTCCCGGACGTATGCCGGTAAATATGATGTCAATATCACGGCCAGGCTCCAGACCTGAAAGGCGTATCAAATCTTCAGCCAGGTCTAAAATACGGATCTGTTCGCCCATGTTTAATACATAGGTTTCACCACCATGCCCCATGGTTGCCGCTTGAAGAACCAAATATACAGCTTCAGGGATGGTCATGAAATACCGCTTCATGTCCGGGTGGGTAATGGTGATGGGTCCGCCCCGCGCGATTTGTCGTTTGAACAACGGGACAACACTTCCGCGGCTTCCCAGTACATTTCCGAACCGCACAACGCTGAAATCTTTGCCATACCGTTCAGCGGCATCCAGTACAGCCATTTCTGCCAGACGTTTTGACGCCCCCATCACATTGGCAGGGCGGATAGCCTTATCCGTAGAGATCATCACAAGTCGATCAACATTTGTGGCAACCGCTACCTGTACCAGGTTCCGGGTGCCTTCCACATTGTTGGTAACGGCCTCTTCTATGTTCGATTCCATCAGTGGAACATGTTTGTGTGCAGCCGCGTGAAAAACCACCTGAGGACGATAAGCTTGAAAAACTCGTTCCAAACGTTCTTTATCGCGGATATCCGCGATGACAGCCTTTAATGAAAGTGACGGGAATCTGTCCTGTAACTCCAGGTATGCTTCAAAAATGCTGTTTTCGCCGTGCCCCAGCAGGATCAATTCGGCCGGTGACCAGCGCGCGATCTGACGGCAAAGCTCGGAACCAATGGAACCGCCGGCGCCCGTCACCAGAACAACGCGGTTACTGATTGTGCGGCCGATCTGTTCGTCCATGAGCCGGATAGGTTCACGGCGCAAAAGGTCGGTGATATCCACTTCACGCAGCCGGTTGACACTTACTTTTCCGCCAAGAAGTTCATAGATGCCCGGCATGGTTCTGAAATGCACAGCTTTCAACCGGCAAATATCCGATACCAGGCGGATGACTTTGCCTGGCGCGCTTGGGATGGCGATGATCACTTCATCCACCCTGCGGTTATCCAGTACTTTTGCCAGGTCAGTAAGAGACCCGATGACAGGAATCCCGTGAATTTGCTGTTTCATCTTGACTGGATTGTCATCCAGGAAACCAATGGGAATCAGGTTGACCTGCGGGTTCTTTTGCAACTCACGCACAACAAGCGCCCCCGCGTCACCGGCGCCGATGATCAAAGCCTTTTTTGTTTTCGCGCTGGGTGAGAAGGCTTGCTGAGTGGCGTTTTCAGAGAGAAGCCGGATAGTGAACCGCAATCCGCCAACGAGTCCGAGCGAAACCAGCCAGTCAATAATTAGCACAGAACGCGGGAACCCAAAGAATAAGCCCAGGTTGAAGAAACTCACCATCACTACAGAAAGCACAACCGAGGCAGTGGAAACTGCCGCCACGATCAATTTCAACTCTTGAACGGAGGCATAGATCCACATACGACGGTACAACCGGAAGTAGTAATACACCAACGGTTTGATAACAAGCGCCGTCCCGATCATCCAGTATGCGGATGGCAGGTAGAACGAAAACGCAGCAGCCAGTTCAAGACGCAGAACATAACTAC
>CAYQTY010000042.1:7089-12034 GCA_964420535.1 uncultured Leptolinea sp.
ATCCAAAAACAGACTGCGGTGCTTGATATAGTAAAGATCGTATTCCAGTTTGGTTATTGTCTGTTCAATATTCGACGCGTACCCATAATTGACTTGCGCCCAACCTGTAATTCCCGGCGCCACAAATAAACGGGCTCGATAAAACGGGATCTGTTCCTGCAGCATATCCACCAGTTCCGGTCGTTCAGCGCGAGGTCCTACCAGGCTCATCGTTCCCATAAGCACACTTAAAAATTGCGGCAGTTCATCCAGATGGGATTTCCTGAGAAAACGCCCCACCCGCGTGACACGGTCATCATTTTCCACCGCCATCCGCGCTTTGCCGTCTTTTTCAGCATCCTGCCTCATAGTGCGGAATTTTGTGATCCGGTAAACCTGACCATTGATTCCCAGGCGATCCTGTGAAAAAAATACCGGACGGCCGCTTTCTAATAAAATCGCCAACGCGATAAATGGTGAGCAAACGGCAAGAATGATCAATCCCATTACCGCGCCAAAAATGTCCATCAACCTTTTTGTCAATTCATAAAAACCACCGGCATGTGCCTGGTCGACGAAAGACCTCAAAATCCAATCGGATTGTAAAAGCATGATCGGCACGCGGCTCATTGTTTCTTCGAAAACAATAGGCATCGTAGTGATTTCCACACCGGTCTCTTCTGCTTTCAGGAGGTTCTGGAATAGTACCGGATTCATTTCGCCGGATATGGCAAAGATTAGGTCAGAAATATTCTCTTCTTCTAATAAACCTGGAAGGTCTATACCCGTTCCAATGACCGGCACATTCTCAATAACCTTACCCTGTTTGTCTTCATCATCATCCACAAACCCGACTACATGAAACGGCATCGGTTTTACGCTGTGCAACGCGTGGACCAGGTTGGAGCCAGCCCGGCCGGCTCCGACGATGATCACCCGCCGCATAAATTGTTTCGCCGTGAAAATGTTGATGTAGATCAATCGCCAGAGGACTGTCAACACAGAGACAGCGATGATGAATACCGCAACACCGGTTCTCGGAAGGGAATTCGGTTCGCTGAAGAAAAACACAACAATATAAATCAAGAAACTGATCGCCGCCGCGATCCCCACCCCCCTGATCGTTTCATTTATGCGGCTGGCTTTCCGAACATCATATAGTTCAATAATTAATAACAGCCAGATAAAAGGAAGCAGATAAAACCAATCTGCCGGTCGGTCGACTAAAAATTCCCAGGAAAATTTAAGCCACTGGTCACGTTGTGACCAGAAATATAAAGCAACAACCAGACCAAGCCAGGAAATGGCCAGGTCTCCCAGAAAAAGTATTAACCGCCGTTCGGTGGTTTTTAACCGCCAGCGCAATGGACGAAGTGACTTCGGTATGGTCATGCGTTAAGTTTTTTTATTCCTATTTTGTTACGATGCTTGCCAGAAAACCCGATCCCCAGGTGAAATGCATGGTAATAACAGCCAGGGGAATGCCCACGATCAGCGAGATATCTTTGCGGTTGGCCGCTTCCGGCACTGATGCAATCATGATTATACCCAGATATAGAAGAATAATAGCGAGCAAACCATAAAATGCCAGAGGGAACACCAGCCCTGCTGCGAGCAAAACAAGCAACCCTGCTACTAAAACAGGAGGCATGAGCTGGCGTGGTTTGATCGAACCGGGATATCGCTTTACCATTTTTACCTTCCAGTACCCATACCGCCAGTATTGCCGCGCCAGTGAAACAAGGTCAGGCCGTGAAAAATATCGGCAGGTTATTGATGGATCAAACCAGACCACCTTGCCCATGTTCCGTATGCGGGTATTGAATTCGTAGTCTTCATTCGTCAACAGGGTCTCATCAAAAAGACCCACTTCATCAAACAAAACCTTGAAGTAACTTCCAAAGGGGACAGTATCCACCGGTCCTGAAGTGCCGGATACACGGTATTTCACATTGCCCACTCCCAGACGGTGGGAAGCAGCGGCAGCTATTCCTCTGGCGATCCAGGTATTTTCACCCGGAATGATGATCCACCGGCCGCCTACATTATCCCCTTTGCCGGCTTTCAGGTTTTCGACGCAGCGGGAAACATAATCCGTCTGCGGCAAAGAATGGCCATCCATCCGAACAATGACCTCACCGCGTGCCGCATGGATCGCCAGATTCAAACCGGCCGGAATCTCGCGCTTTGTGTTATCTACAACCGTCACCGGGAGAGATGGATTTGCTGCCCGGAATTCCTCAATCCGTTGACGGGTATCATCCTCTGAAAGACCATCCGCGATGACGATATCCATTTTATCTTCCGGGTAATCCTGGTCTTTGATAGCCTGCAATACCCGGAAGATGGTTTTGCCTTCATTGAGACAGGGAATGATGATGGTGACGGTTGTCATGAGGCATTATTCCTGTGAATTTTCACGGTAGGTTTCTCAAAATAAACGGGCAGACGGACAAAGAAGGTGCTGCCCTTTCCGGGTTGACTGACAGCCCAGATATCACCGTTATGCGAAATGATGATTTGCCGGGCAATTGCCAACCCCAGTCCAATCCCGCGACTGGCTCCGCCCCGCCGCGATTTATCCACCTGGTAAAACCGTTCAAAAATGCGTGATGCTTCCATATCCGGTATGCCTACTCCGGTATCTGAAACGGAGACCAGTACATAACTCTGTTCCGATTTTAACGAGAGCGTGACCGTCCCGCCAGTCGGAGTGAATTTAATAGCATTATCCAGTAAATTCGTAAAAACCTGCGCCAGGCGGTCGCCGTCGCCCATTACAACCAGATCGGGTGCAATATCTTTCTTAATCGTCAATTCTGCCGCCTGGATCAAGGGGAACATCTTTTCATCCAATTGATCCAGGATCATAGAGAGATTTACCGGCCCTGAATGCATACTTGCCGTTCCCTCTTCCAGCCGTGACAGAGTAAGCAAGTCAATGACCAACCGGTGCATCCGTGAGGATTCATCATAGATCACACCGGCTGCCTGCATCAATTCCTGGGGGGTACTGGCAGCGCCATCCAGAATGGACTGGGCAAAACCCTGTATCGAGGTTAAAGGGGTTTTTAATTCATGTGATACATTCGCAAGGAAATCCCTTTGCGAATCCTCCGTCTGTTGCACACGAATACTCATCTGGTTAAAAGAATCTGCCAGTTCTTGAATTTCGCGTGGACCTTCCTTTTCCAGAACAGGATAGCTCCCGCTTTCAATCTGTCGGGCGCCATCCACCAGCCGCCGCAATGGGCTTCCTATCCAGGATGACATCAACAAACTTAATGCGAACGCGATGAACAGTGCGATCACACTGCCTTTAAACATTGGCTGCAAAATCTCGTCACGCAACATCGCTCGAATTTCAATAACCGGCTGGCGAGACGCGGCAATCAGGTACGATGTTTCATTCAACGGGCGGATTATGTAAAGCCACGACTTGCGATCCATATCATTAAATATAAAAAAAGAAAATGGGTCATCGTCTGCCGGAATAATGGGTGTCTTAAAATCCGGTATAGGTGGAAATACCCCGGTACCGCTATCAATGATCACGTTACCATTGCGGTTTATCACAGCATATCGAATACCATCGATCCTGGATTGGTTGACAACAAGCGTTCGAATTTTCTCCGGGTCATTCATTTCGCCCAATTTGATCATATTTATCAAACTGGATTGCGCGAGACGTAATTGAAGTACCGTTTGCCTGTAAAACAGTGGGCTGCGGCTAAGAGTCGAAATTGTGGGACCTATCATCCCTGCCAGAGCAGTCAGAATGACAATGGAATAACTTAACCAGAGACGCGAACGCAAAGAAGAGAGCATCAGGCCGTCAATTTATACCCAATGCCTGTTACGGTCTCAATATGAACCCCGCTGCCTTCGATCTTGGCCCGTAGTTGAGCGATATGCACGTCTACCGTGCGAGTCTGCCCGAAGTATTCAAAACCCCATGCCAGGTTTAGCAACTTTTCACGGGTCAGTACCAGACCCCGATTCTTAGCCAGTACCAGCAATACTTCAAATTCCTGCGTACGCAATGCCAAAGGTTTATCACCGTTATACACCTCGCGTCGTGCCGGGTCTATTACTAGCGTGCCTATGCGCAGCATTTCGCTGGATGTGTCTTTGCCAAACCGTTCTGTCCGGCGCAGGATGACCTTTACCCGCGCCGTTAATTCCCTGGGATTGAAAGGTTTGGTCATATAGTCATCCGCGCCCAGTTCCAATCCCAGGATCTTATCAATATCATCATCCCGTGCCGTCAACATAATTACAGGCACGTTATTTTTTTCCCGCCGGAGACGCTTACAAACTTCCAACCCGTCCATTTCCGGAAGCATGACATCCAGAACAACCATGTTGGGTTTTCGGTTTTTAATCAATTCAAGGGCAGCTTTTCCATCTGCCGCTGATATAGTCCGGTATCCTTCCCGTTCCAGATACATGCGCGCGAGTTGGATAATATTCGGTTCGTCATCAACCAGCAGGATCAATTCATCGGCCATGGATAAAACCGCTAGTCTTTATTGCATCCACACCCGCATCCACATCCGGATTCGTCATCGCAATCACAATCATCATCAGGCATTACGGCTACCAGTTCAATTTCAACAAGACCATTCTTAGGTAAACCGGCTACCTGAATGGTTGAACGCGCGGGATAGTTTTCTGTGAAATAGGTACCATAGATGGCATTCATTTTTTGAAAATCAGCCATATCTTTCAGGAATACAGTCGTTTTGACCACATGTGCCATATCGGTACCTGCGGCTTCCAGTACATTCGCGAGATTTTTTAATACCTGATGGGTTTGACCTTCAAGCCCGCCTTCCGCCAGTTCATTTGTTTCAGGGTTCAAACCGGTCTGGCCGGAACAATAAACAAAATCATTAACTTTAATGGCAGCTGAATACGGACCCAGAGCTTTGGGAGCTTTCGGGGCGACAATAACGGTCTTTTC
>CAYQTY010000042.1:12044-16203 GCA_964420535.1 uncultured Leptolinea sp.
CCTTAGTATTTGTTTCGTTATTCTAAGTCAAAGGATGCTGAAAGGCAACAGATTTGTGCGTATCGCGATGTGATTCTATAATTCTTGAATAATAGCCGGTTAGCAGGATCAAGGAGGAGCTGTATGACAGCCATAATAGCGATAGAAGGTATCGGTGATGTTTACACAAAAAAACTTCGCGCCATCGGGATTAAGAAAGTAGAGTCTCTCTTAGAAAGAGGTGCCTCCAAGAAAGGCCGCGAAGAAATTGCCCGCGAAGCTGCCATTGATGAGCACAAAATTCTCGAATGGGTCAATCGAGCTGACTTATACCGGATCAAAGGTATTGGATCAGAGTATTCTGATCTGCTGGAAGCAGCAGGAGTGGATACCGTGGTTGAACTTTCCAAGCGCCGCGCAGACAACCTTACGGAAAAGATCGTCGAAGTAAATATCGAAAAACGTCTTGTCCGCCGGATTCCCACACAACAGATGGTGGAAGGTTGGATCACAGAAGCCAAGTCTCTACCCCGAATCGTTACCTACTAAATTGTTCTTCAAGATGTAGCAAATACTGGCCAAACATTTCCTGAACATGTTGTGGTCACCTCTGCATTTATGCGATAAGGTCTGGCAGTGAACTCTGACCATTTTGCTCTAAACACCTTGAATTGGAAGTTGGACAGGGGGATTTCAAACAAAACCTCTGAAAATATTTTACGCGCATCACAGAAATTTAGAGATTGGATAGGGCTAAATGATCATCCCATCTTAATAGCAAGCCGGGATGTATGCTGGAAACCATCCTCCAATATCTGGCGACTGATCGGCTTCCATCATGTGGAGATCACTACGGTTTATGTTGATAGACGGCCGTTACCAGTGGAATTGGTACTACACGAACTGGCTCATATTCTGGATAACCGCCTCGGGCCGCACCCTCTGGCATCCATATTTGGCGGAGGTCCTTCGGACGAGATGTTGCGGTTTGTCGGCATGGAACCCGACCAATTCTTCCCACGATTCTCTGCCATTGAATACGAACGGACACTGAACAAGGCCGGCTGTGAATTAAATCCCTCTGAATACGGAAGGACCAAAGGTCCGGCGGAAGACTTCGCGGAAGCATTCCGTCTTGCCATCCTTGAGCCCGCCCTGTTGGATAAACTGGCACCGAAAAGATCTGCGTGGTTCAGAAACTGGAAGTCTAAATGTTTGTGAATTCTTTAACACCAAAACATTTATCTGTTCAATTTCCAATTGACTTTTTACTCCGGGAAAACTAAACTTTACCCATGTTGTCTAAAGTCTACTCCTGTGCAGTGATCGGCCTTGATGGGGTTATTGTTGAAGTTGAGGTCGACACAGGGCAGGGTCTACCCAGAATGGTGATAGTCGGACTTCCCGACGCGGCAGTGCAGGAGAGCCGGGAACGGGTGCGTTCTGCCGTACTGAATGCCGGTTTTGATTACTGGCGTCATGCATTGACGGTCAATCTGGCACCGGCATCCGTCCGTAAAGAAGGTCCAGCTTACGACCTGCCAATTGCACTGGGCGTTCTGGCTGCCACGCGCCAGCTCCCGCCGGACGTATTGGAGGAAAGCCTTGTTATTGGAGAGCTCTCACTTGACGGAACAGTCCGGCACGTGCGCGGCATGTTGCCCATGGCTGCCACAGCGCGCCAACAGAATTTCAAACGGGTTTACGTCCCGTCAGTAGACGCGGCAGAAGCCGCTCTCATCCCTGACCTTGAAGTGATCTCTGTCAATTCATTGACCGAACTGGTGATGCACCTGCGGGGGCAGATCAGTCTGGAAGCCACAGCCACCATTGACCCCGCCGAAGTGGAAGAGGCGGTAACAGCCGATTTCAGCGAGATCAAAGGGCAGGAACACGCGAAACGTGCGTTGGAAGTGGCGGCGGCCGGCGGCCACAATGTTCTTATGATCGGTCCGCCGGGTTCAGGCAAAACCCTTCTCGCCCGGGCTATCCCGTCCATCCTTCCAAAAATGACGATCGACGAAGCGCTGGATGTCACCCGAATTTATTCCGTGGCAGACGCGCTGCCGGCCAACGTCCCACTTTTCCGGTCACGCCCGTTCCGCGCGCCGCACCACACCATCAGCCACGCCGGGCTGGTTGGCGGCGGGCACATTCCCCATCCCGGGGAAGTCTCCCTGGCTCACAGGGGTGTTCTCTTTCTGGATGAACTCCCCGAATTTGGTCAGCGGGTTCTGGAAGTGATGCGTCAGCCCATCGAAGATAAAGTTGTGACCATCAGCCGCGCGAACGGGTCACTCACCTTCCCGGCCAATTTTGAATTGATCGGTGCCATGAACCCTTGTCCGTGCGGTTATTACGGCGACCCACAACGAGCCTGTACCTGTTCTGAATCCACAGTCACCAAATACCAGAAACGTATTTCAGGCCCATTAATGGATCGGATTGACATTCACATCCAGGTTCCCCGTGTTGAATATGAAAAACTGGCCAGCAGCCGTACCGGTGAACCATCCAGCGTGATCCAGTTACGCGTGGAAACCGCGCGCGATATTCAACGCAAACGCTTTGCTTCTCCCAATGGAGGATTCGAAAACGGTGTTACATGTAATGCCGATATGCGCCCGGCCGAAGTCCGAAAGTTCTGCGAATTGGATGAAGCCGGCAAAAATCTGATGAAAAGTGCCAGTATGCAGCTTCAGCTTTCAGCCCGGGCGTATCATCGGGTCTTGAAACTGGCGAGAACCATCGCGGATCTGGCTGGTAGTGACACCATTATTCCGGGTCACCTGGCTGAAGCATTACAGTATCGCCCAAGGATGCTCGAAAACGGGTAATCGCATATATAGAATGAATGTGAAGAAAATCCGGAAATAATTCCGGATTTTTTATTAACAATTTCAACAACCCTTATACAAAGCTTACATATTCTGTCTACCTCTACGTATAATCTAGACATACTATAAATATACGGGATCCGAAAATGAAAATAAAAAGATTACTAACTTCATCATTGACCATAATCATATTTGCCATTGTTTTGACCGCGTGCCAGTCAACAACGGTTACCCCCACTCAAACGGTAGATGAAGGAAATCCTCCCGAACAAAACCGGGGGAATTCAGGTGTACTGATTTTTGAAGGTGAAGCCATTCCGGTTGACCACGTCACATTGGCCTTTCCTGTGAACGGTGTAGTTGATGATGTTTTGGTCAAAGAAGGCGATTCAGTCAAACAGGGGGATATCCTTGCCCTACTGAAAGGTTCAGAGAGACAAAAAGCAGCGATCTCCGCGGCGGAATCGGAACTTCTTTCAGCGAAGAAAGCCCTCGATGACCTGACCAATAATGCCTATGTCGCCCGGGCTGAAGCTCAACTGGCTATGGCCAACGCGAAAAAAGTGCTCGATAAAGCGGTGGAAAACCGGAATTACAAAAATTACAAACGGGCAGACCAATGGTATATCGACCAGGCAAACGCGGATTACCTTATTGCCTTGAATGATTTTAATAACGCCAAAACGGTCTGGGAAAATTGGGAATACAAAGACGAGACAGATAAAAATCGTGCCTATGCCCTCCAAAATTTTGCCGCCGCCCGGAAAAAGGTGGAACAGGCAGAAGCCAATTACAAATATCTTCAGGGAAGCCCGCTGGAAGTTGACGTTCAAATCGCGGAAGGCGAACTGGTCGTAGCCAAGGCGAATTATGAAAAGGCACAAAGTGACTGGGAATTGGTCAAAAATGGCCCCAATAAAAACGACCTTGATATAGCGCAGGAACGTGTGGACAACGCCCTCGTGCAATTGGAAGCCGCCAAAACAGGTTTGGACGATCTGGAATTAAAATCGACCATCGATGGGACCATAGTTTCATCAAACTTGAAGACCGGCCAAATTTCTACTATTGGAACGTCTTCTGTGGTGGTGGCTGATTTATCCGAGTTCCAGATTGAATCCAATGATCTTACGGAATTAAATATTTCCAAAATCAAGGAAGGTGACACAGTCTCCATCACATTTGATGGCATCCCCGGGCTTACGCTTCCCGGCAAAATCGAACGCATCAAACCTCTGGGCGAAGACAATCAGGGAGATATAACGTATACCGTAATCATCAAACTGGAACAGCAGGATCCTGCCATCAAATGGCGGATGACCAGCTCAATCACTGTTGAACAA
>CAYQTY010000043.1:0-16053 GCA_964420535.1 uncultured Leptolinea sp.
GAATAAATGTAATTTAATTTGCATTAAACGAAAGGATTTGTTATTTTTATAAAATATGTCATAAATTGACATATACGCGCCTAAAGTGATGATGTAAACAGGATTACACAAAAATCCTTTCGGTTAATCATTCGAAAAAGGAACCATTATGAACCGAAACCCAGAAGAAATCATCAAACAGTACTACACGGCTTCAGCCAAACAACCGCAGGTCATCACCATCCCCGCCCTCAACTTTCTGAAGATAGACGGACACGGTGACCCCAATACCACACCGGATTATTCGGCGGTGGTTTCGGCGCTCTATACCCTGTCATACACCCTGAAATTTGACCTCAAGAAGCGCGGCAGTACGCCCGATTACAAGGTCTTCCCCCTGCAAGGGTTGTGGTGGTCATCGAATATGGATGACTTCATCACCGGAACCAAATCCAACTGGGATTGGACGATGATGATCGCCCAGCCGGACTGGATCACTCCGGAGGATATTGACCGGGTGAAAACCAAAGCCCTCGCCAAAGTGACACAGGCCGTATTGGATCGTGTGCGGTTTGAACCCTATGATGAAGGGCTGACCGTTCAGCTTATGCACATCGGCCCGTACAGTGCCGAAGGGCCGAATATCGCCCGCCTGCACCAGTTTGCCTTTGACCAGGGCTATAAATTGACCGGCCTGCACCACGAAATTTATCTCGGCGACCCCAACAAAACTGCCCCGGAAAAACTGAAGACCATCATTCGCCAGCCGGTTTGCAAATAACCGGTCAGGTGACTTTCAGGCAGCGGACCATCACCTTGCGGTGCATAGGCGCGGCGCGGTGTTCAAACAGGTATATCCCCTGCCAGGTGCCCAGACTGAGTTTCCGCCCGTCCACCGGTATGGTGACACTGTTATGGCTGATCACCGAGCGCATATGTGACGGCGAATCATCACCGCCCTCCAGTGTATGTTTGTGCCAGCCCTGATTTTCGGGAGCGATACGTTCAAAGAATTGCTCCACATCGGCGCGTGCGTCAGGGTCATAACATTCGCTGAGGGCCAATGAACAGCTGGTGTGCGGTACGAACAGAGTCACCTGCCCTTCCTGCACCTTCCACTCGGTGAGAATTTGCTGCACATCCTGCGTGATCAGGTACATCCCTTTTCCGCGGGTTTGGTAAGCCAGGGTATCTTTTAGCCAGTCCATTGAGAATCTTTCGTCAGTTGGTTTCGCGCTATTATACCGTCCGGCCCCGTCAGTATAATAAGGAGGATGAACCTTTTCACCGCTGCTTACTTTTCTTTGCTTGACCTGCGCAACCGGTTGGACTACAACCTCCGTCAACATGTGCATGCCCCCTCCCGGCCAATTTCCGCTTCCACCGGCAGTCGCCCGGATATCCTTTCAGCATACGAGGTTGACATCCGCGCACAGGCGGGTGACGAGATCGCGCGGTTGCGTTCCGCTTACCAATTTGACGCCATAGAAACCGGGTTCACGGAACGCGATCTGCGCGAAACCTACTTCTACCTGGCCATGCTGGATGAAGCTTTTCGACGGTCAGAGGCGGTTTTGCCTGCTAATGTGACCGCCGCCGATATCGGCCCGTCATCGTGGTTCTATGTGCAGGCGCTGTATGCTGCCCTTGCCCGTTGTGGCACATCACAGCCCCGCTCCGTGCACCTGACAGGCTTCGAGGTGGACGCCTACCGCCTGTACGCGGACTTCCATACCCGCCGCGACCACGCGCTGACGAATATGCGCGGACTGGCCGGCGTGGTGTATATGGACCACGGGTTTGAACCCAACCCATCGGCGTATGATGTCATTACCTCCTTCTTCCCCTTCGTGTTTGAGAAAGACCACATGGAATGGGGGCTACCCGGCTGGCTGTTCAATCCTCTAAATCTGTTAAAAGCATCCCTGGCCAGCCTCAAACCGGGCGGACTGCTGGTGATCGTCAACCAGGGATTGAGGGAACATGAAGAGGAATTACGATTTGTGCGCGAAGCCGGCGCGTCACCCGCGGCGGTGTTTAAAATGGAACCGCTGTTATTTACCTATCCCCTTGACCGCTACATCATTACGGTGAAGAAATGACCTTTGACCCCGAACCTGTATTCCACAAATCAATGGAACTGCTCACCCGCATGGTGACGGACATCGGCCCCCGCCCGGCCGGTTCACCGGCGGAAAAGCGCGCGCAAGACTGGTTGGAAGAGCAATTCCGCTTCGCCGGGCTGAAAACCATACGCTTCCCCATAAAGTACCAGCCGGATCCCGTTTTCTTTCCCTATTACAGTATCGCGGCGGCGGGTTTCGCCCTCGTCGCACTCACCCTTCCCACCCAGGGCTGGGTCACCCTTCTGCTGCCGCTGCTGATCCTGCTGCAGCCCGAATTGATGATGGGCATTCAGGGCAAGGTACTCCCCTATAAAGAAGGATCGTCCAACCTGCTTGTTCTCCCCGCGGAAACCCAACCGCGGGATCTGGATGTGATCTTTTGCGCGCATGTGGATACCGCCCGCGCCGTGCCTTACGGGCCAATGGGCTGGAAGAAATGGCGTGACAAATCACTTTACATCATGATGCGCGTGGCCAATATCCTGATCATCCCGGGCATTTTGCAGTTCATGGGCATGGATATCACCGGCCTGTTCCTGGATATCAGCCGGTGGGTCGCCTGGGGTATGGCGATCATCCTGCTGTTCCAGGATATCTGGGAAGCCATGACGTCTATTGGCAGGTACTCCCCCGGCGCCAATGACAACGGCTCCGGCACGGCCCTGCTGGCCGCCTCCGCGTTGGAGCTGGCAGCGGAACCTCCGGTCAGGTTGAAACCCGGCTTCCTTTTCACCGGCGCGGAAGAGACCGGCCTGCACGGAGCCAGGCAGTTCGCGGCCTATATGAAGGAAAACAACCTCACCTGCCCCGTCATCGGTGTTGACATGGTGGGCATTGGCACCACAATGCGCGTCACCACACAGTGCGGTACCATCCGCCCAATTAAAACGGATACCGCCCTGAACGAGCTGATCAAACGCGCTGACCCTACCGCCGTGTACCACGCCATCCCGCGCCGCTGGGGTGACTATGTCCCCTTCGCGAAAGCCGGCATCCCCGCCGCGCATCTGGAAAACGTGGGCACGCCGGATTCGTGGGCGTCATACCACACCCCGAAAGACACGCTGGATACCATCGATGACGATATGATGCGCCATATGAGCGGGGTCATCGCGCAAATTTTGTGGATTCTTGAAAAGGATAAACACTTTCCCGAGAAATCCTGACATGGACCGAGAACTTCTATCCATTATCGAAAAAATCAAATCGATCAAACATGTGTTGGTTGACCGGTTCCATGTGACCACGATCGCGATTTTTGGCTCGTATGCCCGGGCAGAGCAAAAACCGGAAAGCGATCTTGATATTCTGGTCAGCTTCTCCGAACTCCCAAGTCTTTTTGAGTTTATTGGAATAAAAGAATACCTGTCGGATTACCTTCAGAAAAAGGTAGACCTGGTTATACGCGCAGATCTCAAACCAGATATTTCTCAAAACATTCTTGCCGAAAAGATTGACATCATTTGACCCTGTAATGAAACCGCCAGACTTAAATCTCAAGTCTGGCGGTTTCCAAGGGAGGAGTTGCACTAAGCGAATGTGACCTGCGGCAGGTGGTTCGGGATGTCCGCGATCAGTTCATCGGGGTAGGCAGAATCACCCAGGTCGCCGTGCTGGTAGGCGTTGTAGGCGGCCAGGTCAAAGTGACCGTGACCCGAGAGATTGAACAGAATGGTCTTCCTGGTGCCGGTCTCTTTGGCTTCCAGCGCTTCTTTGATGGCCGCGCAGATGGCATGGGCTGACTCAGGCGCGGGAAGAATACCCTCGCACTGCGCGAAGACGGACGCCGCTCCGAACACGGATTTCTGGTCAACCGCCAGGGCGTCCACATAACCGGCATCCACCAGTGACGAGAGCACCGGGGCCATGCCGTGATAGCGCAGTCCGCCCGCGTGAATGGCCGGGGGCATAAAGTCGTGTCCCAGGGTGTGCATCTTGACCACCGGCGCCATTTTGGCCGTGTCGCCGTAATCGAAGGCGAAGATGCCCTTGGTAAGTGACGGGGTGGCTGTCGGTTCGACCGCCAGCAGGCGGGCGCGCTGACCGTTCTTCAGGTTCTCGCGCAGGAACGGGTAGGCGATGCCCGAGAAGTTCGAGCCGCCGCCCACGCACCCGATGACTACATCCGGGTACTCGCCGGCCATGTCCATCTGTTTCAAACATTCCTCGCCAATAATGGACTGGTGCAGGCACACGTGGTGCAGCACCGAACCCAGGGTGTACTTCTTCATGCCGTTGGATTTGGCGGCCACTTCCACCGCCTCCGAGATGGCCAGGCCGAGGGAGCCGTTGCAGTTCGGGTCTTTGGCCAGGGCTTCGCGGCCGGCATCCGTGCGGTCACTGGGGCTGGCGTAGACTTCGCCGCCGTAGGTTTCCATCAGGAAGCGGCGGTAGGGTTTCTGGTTGTAGGAGACCTTGACCATGTAGACTTCCACCGGCAGGTTGAAGAATTTGCCGGCCATGGAGACGGCCGAACCCCACTGCCCGGCGCCGGTCTCGGTGGTCAACGCTTTGGTGCCGCCGATCTTGTTGTAGAAGGCCTGCGGCACGGCCGTGTTCGATTTGTGGCTGCCCGAAGGTGACACGCCCTCGTACTTGTAGTAGATGTGGGCGGGGGTACCCAGGGCTTTTTCCAGGCGCACGGCGCGCATCATGGGGGTGGGCCTCCACAGCTTGTAGATCTCGCGCACTTCTTCGGGGATCTCAACATAGCGTTCCGTGCTGATCTCCTGCATGATCAAATCCATGGGGAAGAGGACGGATAGGAAATCCGGTGTCACCGGTTCCAATGTGGCAGGGTTTAACACCGGGTTCGGCGCCACCGGATTATCCGCGTTGATGTTGTAGTAGAACTTCGGCAGGTCATTCTGGGAAAGGTCGAAACGGATCTGGTCTGACATGGTGTATCTCCTCTGGATATTGGCTGAAAAATCGAATGGGAAAATGGATGGATTTCGATGGCTTGGTCAACGTGGCGGGTGAAACTGTGTGACGCGGCACCTCCTGGAAATAAAAAAGCGCATTCATCCCTTGTAAGGGACGAATGCGCTTGCATCCGCGGTGCCACCCTGGTTAGGCTGCCGTCTTAACAAAAATTCCCCGGTGATAGCACTCGGGGAAAAATAAGCCAGCCTCACTCTTTCAGGTACGGCGGGAATCCGCGATACCTTTTACCCTGATAACGGTGGCAATTCCGGCAAGGGGTACTGGAAAAAAGATCGTTCTCCCTGCAACTCAGAGGTCCATTCGGCGTCGCTGTACGGGCAGGCTCTCACCACATCTCGCTGCTCTCTGTACCGCCTCGACGGCGCTTACTCGTCCTCGTCAAAGTCTTTTGACGTATTAGTGATTATTTTAGCGGGTAAAATTGTTTTGTCAAGAGGGATTGCGTGAGAATTACTCAGAGAAATTATCCCGGATTGAATCATTTCAATCTAAACTCGAATTTCGCTTAATTTTTTTGTTCGTAAACTTTGACAATAAAAAATTTTGAGGGGAAACATTGAATGGTAAATGAGATAGTACGTCCATCGAGAAAAGCGTGGTTTTCTGAGATAGGATATGCAATTTTTTTCATATGTATCGCCTTATTCTTTTTTTTGGCAGGTAAATCAGGTGCCGTTTTGGGAGGTATTTCGCTTCTTTTGGCAGCTTTGTTGTTTGTTTTGGGGTCTAGAAGATTAAATAAATACTTCTTTTTGTTTACAACTGATTCCTTATCGGGTTATGTCAATCAATCATTTGATTTTTCAAGAGATAAAATTCAAGCCATTTGGTTTACTGGCACTAAGGACTTAAGGATTCTCCATATTATCGAGAATGATGTTATTCACGACATCAGATGCAATACATTCGATTATTCTCAGCTCGACATGACACTTAGAAAATACTATCCACCTGAGGTTTATTCCGAATATGCATATCTTCATCTCCCTTTAATACGAGAGTGGTTTGAAGAAGAGAAAAAGAAACTTGAGAATATCAATCACGTATTGACCGTGAAAATTCGGGGAATGTATATTATTCCCAGCATGGTCGTACTAATCTTTAGTGTTTTATCAATTCTTATATTTTCTGCCATAAAATCGTCGCTTAACTTAGGATGGGTAATTCCATTTATATTTATTTTTATTTTTGGGTTGATTTCATTATTTTTGCCACTGGATGACCTTTTGGTTACAAATGACTCAATTCGAATTAAGCACTTTTTCAAGGAATCAGAGATACCCTGGAATCAACTTACGAAAATGTCTAGAACTGATTTAGGATACCGGGTTGTTTTTCATGGAAAAACAACAAGAATATCGATGCCATTAAGTGATAATTGGTATGGAAAAGACAAGCAATTGATTTCTGAGATCATTGAATTCAAATGCAGAGAGCTGCAAATTCCGATCGAAGAATAATTCTATGTACACAATCCAAAAAAATAGGTGACCTGATCTAATTTTATATTGCTAAAATTGTAATAAACGTATGAATTGATTTAAGGAGTCCTCTATGACCACCCGCAAGATCATCCGTGTGACCAAAAGCCAGCCGACCCTCGAGGGCGCCGGCGTTCACCTGCGTAGAGCCTTCGGCTTCGGCGCCACCGAACTGTTTGACCCCTTCCTGCTGCTGGACGACTTCCGCGGCGACAGGCCCGAAGACTACATCAAAGGCTTCCCCTGGCACCCGCACCGCGGCATTGAAACCATCACCTACCTGACGGCCGGCTCGGTGGAACATGGTGACAGCATGGGCAACAAAGGCACAATCGGCCCCGGTGACGTGCAGTGGATGACCGCCGGCAGCGGCATCATCCACCAGGAGATGCCGGTAGCCCCGCCGGACGGGCGCATGTACGGCTTCCAGCTCTGGGCCAACCTGCCCCGCTCGCAGAAGATGATGGACCCGCGCTACCGCGATATCAAAGCCGCCGAAATCCCGGTGGTTACGCTGGAGAACGGCGTGGTCATCAAGGTGATCAGCGAATCGGTGAAAGATATCGTCATCGAACCCGAGTATCTTGATGTCACCATCCCCGCTAACGAAACCTTCACCAGCCCCGTGAAGCGCGGCCACACCTGCTTCGCCTATGTATTCGAGGGCAGCACGCGTTTCTGCCAGGAACAGGATGCCTTCGAGTATGACGCGGTTGGAGAGAACTACTTTGACCTGAACCGCGATCCATATCTGGGCAACCACAGCCTGGTCGTCTTCGGTGATGGTGATGACGTGCAGGCGACAGCCGGAAAAGACGGCGCGCGCTTCCTGCTCATCTCCGGCAAGCCGCTGCGCGAGCCCGTCGCCTGGTACGGCCCGATCGTGATGAACACCGAAGAGGAGATCCGCACCGCATTCCGCGAGTATCAGGAAGGCACGTTCATCAAAAATAGGTAGGGCACCATTCTTTTCCACCGACAATTTAATAATTGATTTCAAGATATAAAATTGTTATACTCTCGTTAGCTTGCGTGTGTTCGCAGTGATTCAACCGGGGGTTATTCTATGCCGCCAGTCATTCCGGACCTGATTCCAAATTACACAAAACAGGAGGGGTAAATGCTATTTATTATTGAAATGGGAATGTTGATCGGCGGAATATATGCCCTGATTACCGCAAAGATTCCTTCAATATTGGTTGGCGGTAAAAACCATGTAGTTGAAGGTTGGCCTGCCAGGATTTTAGGTATTCTTTTCATTTCTCCGCTTCCACTGGCATCTCTTATCGGTGTAGTTCTGGCTTATCTTTTTGGCATGGATGGAACTGCAATTTCTGGCGTACTTGAAATTGTTTTTGTATTTGGAGCAACAATAATCGGTTTTATCGTGGTGTATGCCATTGGAAAGAAAGATACAACGGAGAAAACACTGGAAGAAGTTATATCCGATGTTGCCAACAGCGCAATTTTCTATTCGCTCTTTGGATTGTTTGGCTTTGGAATAGGTACGATCATCTTCTCGCCGCTGGCTCTTTATCGCAGCAATCAGATAATAAAATTGATCGATGAGCATCATATCGGGGAACAATATAAATCCAGAATAAAAGTAGCCCGTGTATTAGCTGTGATCGCCCTGGTCTTTTGGGGTTGCAACATCCTATTATGGGCAGGGGTGATACTGGGGCGCGGGTTGAGTTAACTATCGACATAATTTGATACCCCGTCACAATTTTTATGACGGGGTTATGCCGGTCTTGATGAACACCGATGAGGAACTCCGCACCGCCACCCGCGAATACCGGAAAGGGACGTTCATCAAGAAGAAGTGGGTCAGCTTCTGCTAATCCGGGACATTATTTTGAAAAACCGGTTTCTGGAGTACACTTCAGAAAATCCGGGGATATACATATTCCTACACGGCCAACCACATAGACGGGAGATTAAACATGGAAAACACAACTAACGGGGGAAATCCGCCGCAGATCAGCGTGGCGCAAAAAAGGTTGATCCTTGAAAAGCGCCTGAAAAGCGGCGCCAACAACTTCTTCTGGATCGCCGGACTTTCACTGGTCAACACGATTATCTACACCATGGGCGGCTCAGTCACCTTCGTTATGGGGTTGGGGATCACCCAGGTCATTGACGGCTTCGCGCGCGGGCTGGGCGCAGACGGCGGATCCAATTCCATCGTGATCAGCTTCGTGGGTCTGGCCATTGATGTGGCGATCGCGGGGATGTTTATCCTGTTTGGCTTTTTAGCCAGGAAACGCAACCGTATGGTTCTGGTGTTCGGCGCCATTCTATACATTATGGACGCGTTGATTTTCGTGTATGTACAGGACTGGTACGGCGCTCTGTTCCACGCGTTGATGCTTATCGGGTTGTGGAACGGGTTCAACGCCATGGGCGAACTGGATAAGCTGGAGGAAAACCCGTCTTACGCGCCCGTCACCATGACGGCTTCCGATTACATGGCAAATGCCGGAACGCCATTCCCCACCACACTGAATGCCAGGGGCAAGAAAGCCATGTTGATCATCCTGCTGGTGCTGGGCGGAATTTTCGCGGTAATGACCGTTATCGCCTTCAACATGCAACAATAAACCGTCAGAATGGGTAAAATTTAGCCAACAGGACCTTTATGGCAAACTACTCCCCCGAAACGAATAGACCAGAAACACTGAACGATCAGGCTTCCCCGCCGGTAGCCGGTCTATGGCCGCGCTTCGCCGGCTGGCTGGTTGACGCGTTACTCGTCTTCCTGACCGGGCATCTCATCGGGCAGGCTTTTGCCTCCTCTCTCTATCAGATCGGTCCCTACGGCCGGCTTATCGGGCTGACGGTCATCCTGCTGTATTTCGGCATCCTAAACTCGTCCATCGGCGGCGGTCAAACCATGGGTAAACGCCTGATGAAAACCGCCGTGCGCGGCGCCGATAACCGCCCGGTCAGCCTGTGGCGGTCCCTGCTGCGAACGGTCATTCTGGCGGCGCCCGTCATTCTGGGCGGCTGGGGTATCCCGCTGTTAGAAAACCGGATTGTGGCTTTCGTTGCCAGTCTGGTTGTGTTCGGGCTGGGCGGCGCGATAATTTACACCATGCTGTTTAATTACAGTGCCATGCAGGGACTGCACGACCTGCTCTGCCGCACCTATGTGGTGAAGCCGGATGGCGTTCCAGAGCAGGCTTTCCCGAAGACGGCGCGCGTCCACCGAGTTATCGTGTTGACGTGGATCAGCCTGGTAGCGGTGGTGCTGTATTTCGTCTCTATGGATAACCCGGGCTACATGCCTAAACCTTCAGCAGCCGCGCTGAAAGAGATCCGGTCAACGCTGGCAGCCGATCCCCGCTTCTTCAACGCGGATGTGCGCGACCAGTCCGTCACCCCGCAGAACGACCCGCCCTACCGCGCGGCGGTGGTGGAGGTGTGGACGGTGGGTCAACTGCCGCAGGAAAAACAGTGGGAAACTGCCCGTGAAATTTCCGCCCTGGCATTGAAAAAGCTGGACGGCGCGGACGGGTTTGACCAGATCCAGATCAAGTTGACCTACGGGTATGACCTGGGGATCGCCAGTTACAGGTCAGGTTTCTGGTATTCGAACCCGGTGGACGAGTGGACGTCAATATTGGCGGGGGAATAAAATACTTTAAAATGAATAGTAATTTAAGTGATATTAAGGTTTGAGAAAATCTATAATAATCATGTGATGAACAAAACCTTCATAAATATCTGACAACAAGAGGGGAAAATATGGAAAGGGAAAAACGAAGTCTTGTAATTAGTTGGCGAATTTTTACTAAGAAGGATATTCGATTATTGGCTCAACGCCTTAATAATGAATATAAAGAGGCTCAGAAGAAAAAACACCATTCATCAGTTACTTTTCAACTTAAATGCCTAGGCGGGATTTCATACGAAAGTGACTCTGTCGAAATATATGATGACGGTGGACCTATTGACCTCAAGAAAACAGAAGTTATTCAGATGACTTTTTATGATTATGTTTTAGATCGATACATTGATGTTTTAATTAAAGCAGGAAACTATGCGGGTGAATTATCCATACGTGGAACAGATAAAAATTGGGTTCATGGGAATTTCACTAATCTATTGGAAATTATTGAATCAATCAAACCTCAAGATAATTTATTCTTGAAATATAAAGATGTTATATTGCACCTAATTGCGATAGGAATTGGTTCATCATTCTATCTTGCGGATTCATTAATATTTCGAAATATACCTATTGTCCCAATAAATTCGATATCAGAAGCGATTTTGCCATTTATCGGGTTTTTACAAAGAAATAATTGGGCTGCATATCTATTTATCTTGTTTCTATTATGGTGCGCGGGAATTTTTACTTTTGCCTTTCCGATTCGAAATTGGTTCTTAGACCTTTGGCCTAATATTGAATTTGATTTTGGTCCACAGCATTTAAATCTTCAGAAAAAAAGAAGAGAGCGTATTTGGATTCTGGCAACATTAATAATCTTACCGATTGTTGTAAATATTGTCACCTCACTTATTATGTAATTTCTTATTAAAAATGTAACCAAGTTTGGTAGCTTTGAACAAACAATATCTCTCATCTCCGGCACCCTCCACCTGCCCGAAGATGACGGACCATTCCCGGCTGTCATCGTGCTACACGCTGTAAAGAGTAGGATTCAGAATAACTAAAACTTTGATCCGATAACTGGATCACAATCTTCACTGCAATCCCTAATTACTTTCCAACAAAATCCCAGAAACATATCCTTGAAAATTCCCTATAAATTCGTCAAAAAATCTGTTATTTTTCCACATCTTATTCCGTCTATAGATATGTAAAGCAAGTTCCACATTCCACGGCCGGGAATAACAGGAACTGCCAAAAATATTAGACGGAGTAAGAAATGGAAATCACAAATAATACAAAACACAATCTGGCTTCAATCGGTTGGGGCGCGCTGCTTGTCTGGTGGGGCATCTCATTTCTGGTAGGCTCGATCACCTTCGGTATCTGTGCCTTCGGCACCGGCGTCATCCTGCTTGGATTGAACGTAGTCCGCATGATCCTGCACATCCCCACCAACCATTCCACCCATGACTGGGGCGTAGTGTTGCTGACATGGGGGATCATTGACCAGTCGTTTACGTTGACGTTTGAACAATCCGCCGCGTCTATGATGATCATCATCGGTGTGTTGACCGTGGTCATGCTGCTGGTGCGCCGCAAACCCGCACAGACTAAAGAAGCCGTCGAGCTATAATAGATTCAGGTATTTTGGAACTACCTGTCCATAAGAGTGTACTGATGAGTGAAGCCGTTCTTGATTTTCAACAGATCCATACCGAATACCGCCCGAAGATCCTGCGCTACCTTACCGGCAAGGTCGGTGAGCTGGAAGCGGAAGACCTGACCCAGGATGTCTTCGTAAAGGTCAACCAGGCGCTGCCAAATTTCCGGGGCGATTCGTCCCTATCTACATGGATCTACCGGATCGCCGCCAACACCGCGCTTGACCGGATGCGCAGCCCGTCATTCCAGCGGACAGAATCCCTCGAATGCTGCTGCCAGTCACCGGAAGGCGAAGCAGAGGTTGAACCCGAGGACCTGTTCAAGCAGGAAGCTGCCCCTACACCGGAGCAGGAGGTGTTTCACAAACAGCGGATTGGCTGTTACGTGGACTGCATCAACGATCTGCCGGAAAGCTATCGTCTGGTAATGACCCTGAGCGAGATCGAAGATAAAGCCGTCAGCGAGATCGCGGATATCCTCGGCCTCCGGGAAGATGCCGTCAAGATGAGGCTGCACCGCGGAAAAGAGAAATTATTGCAAATCATGAAATGTCACTGCAAAGCGGAAGACTGGCTTTAGTCACAACCGAAACATCCAGTTTCAATATACACGTGGTTTGGAAATTGCTCTCCAAACCACGTTTTTTGTCCGCAGTACCTGTTTTTCTAAAATTACCTTCTTTCCTGTTAAAATTCAACCATGCCCAACCGCGTCTACTTTGGTGACAACCTCCCTGTCCTGCAGTCCCTACCCGATTCATCCGTCGACCTGATCTATATCGATCCGCCGTTCAACACCGGCAAAACCCAGGCGCGCACCCAGATCCGCACCGAACAGAGTGAAAACGGCGACCGCACCGGGTTCGGCGGGCGGCGCTACGAAACCGTCAAGATCGGCTCCAAAGGCTACGCCGATATCTTTGACGATTACCTTGCCTTCCTCGAACCGCGGCTGGACGAAGCTTACCGCCTGCTCAAACCGTCCGGCAGCCTGTACTTCCACATCGATTACCGCGAAGTGCATTACTGCAAGATCCTGCTTGATGCCATTTTCGGGCGTGAATGCTTCTTGAACGAGATCATCTGGGCGTATGACTACGGCGGCCGCTCCAAAGACCGCTGGCCGGCCAAGCACGATAACATCCTGCTGTACGTCAAAGACCCCGCAAACTACACCTTCAACCGCGACGCAGTCGACCGCATACCATACATGGCCCCCGGCCTTGTGGGCGAAGAGAAAGCCGCCCTCGGCAAGCTGCCCACAGACACCTGGTGGCACACGATAGTGCCCACCAACGGCAAAGAGAAGACCGGCTACCCCACCCAGAAACCGCTGGGCATCCTGCGGCGCATTGTCAGCGCGTCATCCAACCCCGGTGACGTGGTACTCGATTTCTTCGCCGGCAGCGGCACCACCGGCGCGGCCTGCCTGGAACTTGACCGTCAATTCATTCTGGTGGATGACAATCCCCAGTCCATCGATGTGATGAAAAAACGCTTTGCCGCCAACCCCGATACGGAATGGCTGTGATCAACCGTCCTTCCGCGGCACAGAATTCCATACTACAACCACTTGACTCTACCGGGCAGTTTTGCCTACTATAAAGCTATTAATCCGTATATAGATATAAGACTCGTTATAAAAATTCATATCGCGCATTGAATTCCGTAATCGGCACCAGTCGGCAGCAGCCGGAAAGGGACGTCAGATGGATACGCAATTCAAAATGACCGCAGACCCCTGCACCCAGGAAATCATCACTACATGTGTGCTTAACGCGCCGCGTCAAATGGTTTTCACGGCGTTTACGGAGCCCATCATTATTGAACGCTGGTGGGGGCCGCGCTCCCTCGTCACCTCGGTAGACACCTTCGATCCGTACCCGGGCGGCTCCTGGCGTTACATTCAACGCGACGCCCAGGGCAATGAATATTCCTTCCGCGGTGTTTTTCATGATATTCAAAGCCCTGAACGCATTGTTCAGACCTTTGAATTTGAAGGCTCCCCGGGCCAGGTGCTGCTGGATACCATCCTGTTTGAAGAAATCGCCGGTGGAACCCTGATAAAAGACCAATCCGTCTTCCAGAGTGTGGCCGGCCGCGACGCGATGCTGGCGGAGAATATGGAAGCCGGAGCGTCTGAGTCAATGGAACGGCTGGCAGAGATCCTGTCCAGTATGATGAGGGCGCCGCGGTGAAACCCGTCACCCCGCTGCCGCAACTTGCCGCGCCAGCCCGGCGCGCATTGGAAGCCGCCGGCATTACCTGCCTGGAAGATCTGTCACAATGGGCGGAAGAGGATCTCGCCCGCCTGCATGGCGTCGGGCCAAACGCGTTGAAAGTGCTGAAAGAAGCGCTCGAAGCGAAGAAAGTCACCCGGAAAAGAACCGTCAAATCCAACCCCTGAGACAGGTGACACCTGCAGCGCGTTGGATTTTACACCCTCCTGGTGAGGGCGGTTCCCTATTTCCATCGTATTTCCCCGTACCCCGCTCATTCGGTATAATGATAGGTACACATTCAGGGAATGCTCCCTGAGATGATGCCATTCCTCGACTGCGTCAGCGGGATTTCTCATGAATAATCCGCCATCTTCAACGCCACCCGGCGCCGGCAAAACGGGCTTTTTGCGCTCCATAGTCAACGCCATCACCGGTGACAATCCGCCGACCTCTGCCAGCGGCAGACTGGCCGCGATCGAAAAAGACATCCAGAACTACACGCGGGCGCTTTCAAAAAATCCGCGGGATGTTTCACTGTACATCCGGCGCGCCGCCGCGTTCACCGCCCGCCGTGACTACCGGAACGCCATCGCCGATTACTCCCGAGCGCTGTCACTCGACCCGCAAAATCAGGACGCGCTGTACAACCGCGGACTGGTGTTTTCAGAGATCAAAGATCTGGACCGCGCCGCGGAAGATTTCACCATGCTGATCCAGTTGAACCCCACGGATGCCACCGCCTATGCGAACCGGGCGGCTGTGTTTTTTAAGAAAGCCGAATACAACCAGGTCATTTCTGATTGCGTCAACGCCATCCGGCTCAATCCGAAAAACCTTCCGGCGTATGTCAACCTGGGGAGCGCGTTCTCAAAAAAGGGTGACGTGCAAAAAGCCATCCTCAGCTTCACCGAGGCGATCCGCATCAACCCCACCGCCTGGCAGCCGTATGCCTACCGCGGCATGACGTACCTGGATACGGCTGAATTGGATAAAAGCATCGCCGATTTCAGTGAAGCCATCCACCTGAATCCGCGCGATGTGTCCAATTACGCCAACCGGGGCGCGGCGTTTATCCGCAAAGGGGAAGCCAGGCAGGCTCTGGCCGATTTCACCCGTGTGCTGCAGCTTGACCCGAATGACGTCAACATTCGGCTGAAGCGCGGCCTGATCTTGAAAGAAACCGGCAAACTGGCGGAAGCTGCCGAAGACTTCAGCGCCGTCATCCAACTGGCGCCGCAAAACCGGCTGGCGTATTTCAGCCGGGGTGTTGTGTACAACGAATTACGGGAATTCAGAAAAGCCATTGCCGATCTCTCGACTGCCATCCAATTAAGCCCTGAGAATGAGGAATACCTGATGAGACGGGGACTCGCCTTCGACGCGATCGGCGAATACAAAAACGCGATCAGCGATTTCACCCAGATCCTCCGTCTCAATCCGGATTCGGAAGCGGCGTACTTCAACCGCGGCTCCTCCCTGATGCGCATGGGCGAAACTGACCGCGCCCTGGCAGATTGCGACCGCGCCATTCAGCTGAACCCCAACTCCATGGCTGCCTACCGCCGCCGCGGAGAGATCTACGCGCAGAGCGGGCAGTACAAGATCGCCATCAATGACCTGAACCGCGCGTTGGAGATCACCCCGCACGATTCGACAAATTTGTTCATCCGGAGTTACTTCTACTACGAACTGCGCGACTTCCGGAACGCGCTGGTGGATCTGGTCAACGGAATGAAGTATTCCACCACCCCGGTATTTCTTTTCAACAATCCCGATAACGACATCGAACTGTACAAGAAAGCCGTCAACGATATGACGGCCTACCTGCGCGGCAATCCCGCCGCAGCCGGCGCGTACTACTTCCGCGCGCTGGCGTTTGAAAAGCTGAAAGATCAAGCCAAAGCCATATCCGATTGCACTCAGGCTATTCAATGCGATCCGTCACTGGCAGTCGCGTATTTCAAACGCAGTTCGTTGCACCTGTTCACCGATCAGCAAAAAGCCCTGCAAGACCTT